>CAUZIR010000238.1:0-3189 GCA_963579815.1 Dehalococcoidia bacterium | reverse complement strand
ACGACCCGGTCATGCGTCGGGCGGAGGGTCGGTCCAAGACCGGACCAGACCAGGAGAACGAACTGTGGAGTGCCCTGGAAGCCGTGGCCTGCCCGGCGCTGGTAGTGCGCGGGGCCGAAAGCGACATCGTCAGCCCGGAAACGGTTGCTGAGATGGTAAGGCGCATCCCCGACGCCAGGGCCGCCACCGTGGAGCGGGCCGGCCACCTTGTGCCTGGTGACAATCCCATCGGCTTCATCCGTGCCATCGAGCCGTTCTTACTGGATACCGCTGCCGTTTAACTCGGAATCAAAAACCACAAACGGCACCGTACGAGATGGTGCCAGGTCAACGGCGGTGCCGACGGGCAGGTCCGAGTAGGGCCCCTGCCGACAACGGAGGGAGGCTCCGGAAGCCAGCCCCACCACCAAAATGACGGCGTCGCCCCGGTACTCTCGCGCCAGTATTTTGGATGCGCCGCCGGGGTTGGGCAGGACGATGAAGTCGTCGGGCCGAACGAGTACCTCGACTGCGTCGCCTTCGCCCGACCGGTTATCTCCCCCCGTCCGGGCGCTCCCCTGGGCTGGCCCGGGACCCGGTTCGGCCCAGCGCAGGCGGCCAATCTCGGTGACGACGCGGCCTTCAACGACCTGGCCGGGGATAAAGTCGGAGGTGCCGGTTATGCGGGCCACGAAGGGCGTGGCGGGGGACCGGAATATGGCTCCGGGGGCGTCTACTTGCTCAATGCGTCCCTCGTTCATTACCGCCACCCGGTCGGCCATAGAGAATGCCTCTTCCCGGTCGTGCGTGACTATTACGGTGGCCACTCCCCTGCCCCGCAATATCTCCTCGACCAGGCCGCTAACGCCCGATCTCATGCCCGCGTCCAGGTTGCTGAACGGTTCGTCCAACAACACCGCGACAGGCCGGGGGGCAAGAGTACGGCCTACCGCCACCCTCTGCTGCTGGCCACCGGATAGTTCGTGGGGGTAGCGATGCCCCAGGTCCGACAGGCCCACAAGTTCAAGGGTCTCTTCCACTCTGGCAAATTTGTCTGGGCGCGACATGCCGTCCAGCCCGAAGCCGATATTGGCGGCAACGGTGAGATGGGGGAACAGCGCGTAGTCCTGGAAGACCATGCCTACTCTTCGACGTTCTGGGGGCGTGCTGGAGTTGGGCGACGACACCACCTCGCCGCCGAGAGTGATGGCACCGGAGTCCACCTGTTCAAACCCGGCAATGAGGCGCAAAAGAGTCGTTTTGCCGCAGCCGCTGGCACCGAGTACCGAGACGATTTCCCCGGCTTCGACCCGGAGCGTGGCGTCGGCCACCGCGATCGTGCCCTCATAGGCTTTCGAAACGCCCACACACTCGATTACAGGCCCAGACGTACTCATCTTCGTCCTCCTCCACCAAATCGCAGGACCAATATGGCAGTCGGCACAGAGGACAGCAACACGAGCAGCAGCGCCGGGGCCGCCGCCTTTGCGAAGAAGGCCTCGGACGAGGCGGACCACACCTGCGTGGCCAGGGTGTTGAAGCCTAACGGTCCGAGAATGAGCGTAGCCGGAAGCTCCTTCATGGTGACGAGGAACACCAGCGCCGCGCCCGCTATCAGGCCAGACCTGACCAGGGGCAGCGTCACCGTCAGAACGGTGCGAGCCGGGGTCCTGCCCAAGCCCCTGGCGGCCTCCTCAAGGGACGGGCTGATCTGCGCCATAGACGACCTGACAGAGCCCAGTGCGACGGGGAAAAAGAGCACGACGTAGGCGAATACGAGCAGCCATATTGTCTGGTAAACGGGGCTGGCGTAGTTGGCACCGAAAAACACGAGAGCGAGTGCAACCACGACCCCCGGCAGCGCGTAGCCGACGAAGCTGACACCTTCGAGTGTTCGGGATATGCGGTTAGGGTATCGCACCACCATCGCCGCCACCGGAAGCGCCAGGGCGACCGCCAGCAGCGCCGCCAGCCCCGAGCCGTACAGCGAGTTGCGAGCCGCGCTCCACAGGCCGCTGAACGTCCCGCCAGCCTCGACGCCTCTGGCCAGCCAGTACGCCAGCACGGAGATGGGCAGAGCCAGGGCGAACGCGAGCAGCCCGCAGCACAGCACCAGGGCTGGCCAGCGCCAGCGCCCGAGGCGTACGAGGCTCAACTTGCGTGCCGCACCTACGCCGCTCCGGTGGTATCTGACTCGGCCCCGGCTCCACTGTTCGGCCACCAGCACACCTACGGCCAGGCCGACCAATAACAATGACAGGACGGCGGCGATTGAGCGGTCAAACGCCCCCTGGTACTGCTGGTAGATGGACCAGGTGAACGTTTCGTAATGCATGAGAGAGACGGCCCCGAAGTCGCTCAGTACGTACAGCGCCACCAGCAGCGAACCTGCGGCAATGGCTGGTCTGAGCAGTGGCACGGTGACGGTGAAGAACGTCCGCACAGGCCCCCGGCCCAGCGCCCGAGCCGACTCTTCCATTGCAGGGTCCATGCCAGCCATCGACGAGCGGACTATGAGCAGGACATAAGGGTAGCTAAGTAACGCCAGCGCCATGGTCGCGCCGGGCAGGCCGTATATCTCCGGCAGCCTGTCCACCCCGAACGGGGCCAGGGCGTCCTGCAACAGGCCTCTAGGGCCGAGGGCCGAGACGAACAGGAACGCACCGACGTAACTGGGGATCACAAGGGGCAAGATGGTCAACACCGTCCACACCCGGCGCAGCGGCAGGTCGGTCCTCGTCGTCAGCCAGGCCAGCGGAACGGACACGAGTACCGACAGGCCGGTGACCGTAACGACGAGGAGCGCAGTGCGTCCTAGCGTTGCCAGTGTGCGGAAGCGGAACAACAGGTCCCACGCCTCGCTCGATGCGCCCACGCTGCGCACCAGCAGGTACGCGAGCGGCACGAGCATGGCGCCGCCCACGAGCAGCGCCGGGGCGAGCAGCGAGAAAGGGGGCAGGTTCAGCCTCTGCCCCGCGTTCAATACTGTTGTTTTGAGCCCCCCGCCTGGAGAGGCTGGGAGGGTTGGGTTAGATGCCAATAGCGCCGTCTGGTTCGCCCGTCCGGTTCTAGGGGTTAATTCCGAGGTCTCGCAGCATGGCCTGCGTACCGGCGAGGTCGGCAAGGTCCGCCATGTCGATGTCGAAGATGTTGATGTCTGTAGAGGCCGTTAGTAGACGGCTTAGCGTCACCCCTTCGACCAGAGGATAT
>CAUZIR010000237.1:0-3198 GCA_963579815.1 Dehalococcoidia bacterium | reverse complement strand
TATCGGGCGATTGGGTGCCCCTGGTTCGGGACTCCAAACAGCTGACGGCAAAGCAGCGAGAAACGGTGTTGCCGATGCTTTCCGAGGCCGCTGTCGCTATCGCCACCGGCTCTGCGACCCCCCAAGAGATCGACCGCCTGGGCATCGTACCGGCGGTGAGGCTGGCAATGATGCGGGCGCTGGCGGGGCTTGCGGTGGCCCCTGACTATTTGCTGCTCGACGCATTTCCCCTGCCCGACTCGAACCTGCCCCAGAGGTCAATCATCAAAGGCGACGCACTGTGCACTTCAATAGCAGCGGCGTCGATTGCGGCGAAGGTGGCGCGGGACCACGTAATGCGGGACCTGGACGAGGAGTTCCCCGGCTACGGGTTCGCAGGCCACAAGGGCTACGGCTCGGCGGCGCACATGGCAGCGCTCGACGACCTGGGACCGTGTGAGGTGCACCGCATCACCTTCGCGCCGGTGCGGGCGAAGGCCCAGGCGGCGGGCATTTTTGCCGATAGACTCACGCGACTCAACGTGCCAAAAGAACCAGAAAGTGACGTGAGAGTCATTGAGAAGCCCTTACCCGAAATGCAGCCAGGACTACCCGGTTTCGAGAGTTCGGGGGTTCGAGAGTTCGAGCGTCCCCATTACCGAGGCGATGAGCGCTCGCGCGAAGAGCAAATAGAGCGAACGAAGTGAGCGGAGACCCCAGACATAGCCTTGGACGGCGTGGTGAGAAGATCGCCCGGCGTCACCTGGAAGGGCTCGGCTACAAGATTCTAGAAGCGAACTACCGGGCAGGAGTCGGCGAGATCGACCTGGTGGCCGAGGACAACGGAACGCTGGTATTCGTGGAGGTTCGGGCCAAGTCGGGACCTGCGTTCGGTTCGGCGGCCGAGTCGGTGAATGCCCGCAAGCGCAGCAAGCTGGCCCTCGTCGCACAGACGTACCTGGCTCAACACAAGGCAGAAAACCGGGATTGGCGCATCGACGTGGTCGCCATAGAGGTGGACAGCCGCGACATGGCGGCCGTCGAGGTGTTCAAGAACGCCGTAGAGGTCTAACCTAGCCGAACCTGAGTGGAACCCCGAGGCTTGCTTACGTGGAGGTGGCGTGGATGAGATCGCTTAGCCGGATGAAACGCACCTTACCATCGCCGCGCTGGCGATAGGGCTGGCGGCTTGCTCTGCTGCGGCTGCCAGCGTAGGGCCAATGGCCGGTGAAGAGGGTCCGGCCGCCGAAGCCGTGTCCCTGTTTCTCGAGCACACCGACGAATCAACGGAAGGTTCCGCCACCGAACCCACCTCGGACCCCAGCAACATCGTAGTCGTTGAGATTGAGCCACTGGAGGCGTATTCCACAAGCACCGACTCCGGCTCCCATGGGCTGGGAGAAGAAGGGTGCGACATATGACTGTTCTACGATAAGTAGCGGCGAGTTCGCCGCTCCGCTCTCCCGGCCAGCGGCCGGTCGCATGTTAATATTTTCGCCGAACTCGTTTCCCGCCGCAGGTCTTATTTTGGCCGTTTTGGCGGCCTGCAAACCCGAGAAACTCGTGTGAAAGCCCGATCATGCTTCCTATAGTCGAATCCCACATCAATGTTCTGTTAGAAGACCTGCGTCTCCTTGAGATACTCGTGACCGGCCCGCTGGGTCTGTACTCGGACCTGAAGATGCTCAGAGAGTCTGTGCCGATACGCGGTACCGAGGACCTGGACCGGGACGCACTGCGGGAACGGCGTACGTCTATTGTCGCCGCCGTTATCGACGTGCCTGGACTGGCGCTGGCCACAATTGGCTCGACATCTGGCACGCTCGACACGCTGGCGCAGTTGAACGAGTCCGCGGGCTCGCCCCTGGCTGGAGAGTGGGTGGAGCGCGCTCGCCGGGTGCTTGAACGCGCCACCGAGAAGGTCGCAGGGGACGTCCGGGCGGCGGCGGCGAAGAAGCTGTCCGGTGTATACGTGATAGTCGATCCAGACGTCACCGGCGGCAGGTCGGTAGCGCAAGTGGCAGAAGCTGCGCTTAAAGGCGGTGCCTCGGCCATCCAACTGCGAGACAAGAAATCCGACAAAGGCACTCTGGTTGAAACTGCCTCGGCGATAAGCGCCTTGTGCACGTCGAGTGGGGCCATTTTCATCGTCAATGACGACGCCGATGTGGCCGCGCTTAGCGCCGCATCCGGCCTGCACCTGGGCCAGACGGACCTGTCTACGACGGATGCCCGAAAAGTGGTCGGACCGGGCCTATTGATCGGCCGTTCCAACACCGACTTCGACCAGGCCTTGCAGTCGCAAGCAGACGGCGTCGACTACATCGCCATAGGCCCGGTATTCGCTACCGACTCCATGGGCAAAGGCGGCAAAGCACCTATCGGCACTGAGACCGTTGGAGAGGTCAAGGGCAGGGTCACGCCTCCCGTAGTGGCCATCGGCGGAATAAACGCCTCCAATGCCGAGAGCGTGTTCGCAGCCGGGGCGGACGCTATCTGCGTGGCCAGCGCGGTGACCCTGGCCGATGACCCCGAAGCCGCCACACGCGCGCTGGTGGGGCTATCGGGCCAGGCTAGCTAAGTGGTGTTATCGGCAAAGACGAATAGACGGTCGATTGCGAAAGCGATGAGACCTTGAGCCGAAGAAGCCCTGACGAGTCCATCCCAGGTCTTGCGCGTGAAGCGGAACTAGCTCGCGACGGGTTCGCCGCGGCGCACGCAGCTCGTGAGATCGGCCTTAGGTTGTCCCGCGACCTCATCCGTCGGTCTGGGGAGTCGATTCGTGCGACCCACCGCGACGAGTTCGACCGGGCAGAAACGCTGCTCTCTGAGGCTCGTGAATTGGCGTCTGCGATGACGGAGGCTTTGCACGGGTTTCCGTCGGTCATGTACGCCGGATTTGCAGAGGACGGCCTGAAAGAGTACGTGGAGGCGTCGGCTACTCTGGCGTTTGTTCGCGACGGCGATTTGCCGAGCGCTGATTCGCTGGGCGTAGGCCCCTCTGCTTACCTGAACGGCCTGGCCGAGGCGGCCAGTGAGGTTCGTCGCTACATTCTCGATTTGCTGCGGCGCGACGAGGTTGAACGCTGTGAAGATCTACTGGGGCTGATGGACGAGGTCTACTCGGTACTGGTCACGATGGACTTCCCCGACGGGCTCACCCGTGGCCTACGCCGCACGACAGACGCGCTGAGGGCCGTTTTGGAACGCACGCGGGGT
>CAUZIR010000236.1:0-3226 GCA_963579815.1 Dehalococcoidia bacterium | reverse complement strand
CACCGAAGTGTTAATCGGCAACCCGGCCCTGCTCGACGGCGCAGGCATTGCACTCCCCGCCGAGCTTGAGTCGGCCCGCCCCGGCGAAACGGCCGTGTACGTCGCGGCCGACGGCCAGGTGATCGGGTTCGTCGCCATTTCCGACAGAGTGCGAGACACGTCAGTTGCCGCCATACGCGCCCTGCAACGGCAGGGGCTGGCCGTCGTCATGCTCACCGGCGACGGCGAAGCGGCGGCGAGCAAAATCGCGCGACAGGTCGGCATCGACCGCGTCATCGCAGACGTACGCCCCGACGGCAAAGCCGCGGCGATAGCAGCCATGCAGGCAGACGGCGCGCGCGTGGCAATGGTCGGCGACGGCATCAACGACGCCCCCGCGCTGGCCCAGGCCGACGTCGGCATCGCCATCGGCTCCGGCACCGATGTGGCCCTCGAAACGGCGGGCGTCACCCTCGTACGCGGCGAGCTAGCGGGCGTAAGTGCTGCCATCGGGCTAAGCAAGGCCACCATGCGAACCGTGCGGCAGAATCTCTACTGGGCATTCGGCTACAACGTGCTATTAATCCCCATCGCCGCGGGCGTCCTATACGCCGCCTTCTCAGACGGCGTGCCCACTGGCCTGCACTGGGCCCTGGGCGACGAAGGGTTCCTAAACCCCATCCTGGCAGCAGCAGCAATGGCCATCAGCTCCGTAACCGTAGTGACCAACTCAATACGCCTGAAAGGCTTCAAAACATGAAAATTCCGCTATTTGCGAAAAAAGGCCCCACAGCCGTGGACCCCGTCTGCAACATGGACGTGGACATGGAAAAGCCCGGCGGCGACACCTTCGACCACGAAGGCACCACCTACTACTTCTGCGGACCCGGCTGTAACAAAGCCTTCGAAAAAGAGCCCGCAGCCTACCTCTCAGGCGAAAAAAGCGTGCAGATGTAGACATACTGCCCGGCTCTCGATGGATCAGGAAAGTGGGCATGGCGAAATCGTCGTCTAGTAACGCTTCCGTGCTATCGTGTCGTCGATGCTCAGACCGTTGACCCTCGCAATCACGTCAGTCACGGCATACGTTCTCGTCCTGGCTTGCGCTGGTGGAGGGCTGATCCAAATTGAGCCGTCCGCCGCCGTCGCCGCCGCCGCATCCTCGACAATCTCCAGCAGCGGGCCGACCTCAATATCGTCATAGGTCAGGCCCTTGGGGTTATGCAGATCAACGACAAGCAGCACCGCGTTGTTGTCGTCCGCCACCAGGCTCGAATCGCCGTCCTCGTAGAAGCTGACAACCGCCTTAACCGTCGGCGATTCCCGCAGCTCATCGACCACAGACTGCACAGTAGTCTCGAACGCCGGGTCGCTAACTTCCAGTGATGGGTTACTGAAAATTACACGCTCACGTCTAATCGGTTCACGGGCCTCGGCCGGGTCCGGCGTTGAAACAAACCGTTCGTCGATCAGGTCATCCGCAGTCCCCGACTCGCCCGTTGACGAGCCGTCACGGGTGTCGGTGCCCACCACTAAGATGGCGACAAAAGCCAGCGCTATGACTACAACGGCCCCGGCCAGCACCCACCACCGGTGCCGGGCACTCCACACGGCCACTCTCGCCGTCACCGTCAAATTCGCCGTAGAAACCTGTTCCATAAAACCTCTTTAACTCCCTGGTCACCGTGACACGGGCCAAAACAAGCCTGCGCCCGCCGGCCGGATATTACCAGCAAGCGCGATAACAAGAATAACCACGCACACACACAGCCCAAGCAGCCCCGCAGCACACACAGCCGAGTGGACCGTCTGCTAGCCTATAAGCGCAGCGGGCCGAAGTGGCGGAATGGTAGACGCGGCGGTCTCAAAAACCGTTGGGCAGAGATGTCCGTGTGGGTTCGACTCCCACCTTCGGCACCGCTTACTGACTGGTTTAGCTGCTTTCAGTCCAAACCACCGTGGGTCCTTGTGGCGCTAATTTGCACCCTATTCGCCCCCTACCGGGGAAATCTGGCTTAGGATTGTCGAGCGTCGGTTAGCTCTGGATACCCTTGGAGCGGAGCGTATGAACAGGAGGCTCAGTTGGTCTATCACCCTCAGACAGGTATGCGGGTTGGATTGGGAGCTTCCCTGATATATGTCTTGAATCCGCCGAGCGTGGCTGGTTTAAATTATCCACGTTATTCGGCCGGAGAGGCGCTTGGACTGGGAACCGTCTACAACGTCGGTTTGGTCATAATGTTGTCGGTCTCAACCCTGCTGAATTTTCTCTTGATGCCTGCCATGCTCCTTTGGACGGTCGTTTGGGCCATCCTGACCTGGCCCCTGTGGTGGGCAGTGAAAACGACATTCAAGCTGAAAACCGACCCGGTTTTGGTCGATGGCGAGTTTGTGAATCCGGGGACAGTTACCGCCTACGCACTTCCTGCCCAAGCTGCGATATGGGTGATCAGCCTGCCCATAAAGGTAGTAAATGTGGCGGTGGTTCTCGGGGCGTCCTCGTTCGGACCGAAGAGTATGTTCGGTCCTCAGGTTTGAGGGGCGTGTCTTGTGTTGGCGCAGTCAGGTGCCCACCCTAAGCCTAGTCAGATTCGCCGTTTCATGGCGGCTTTCAACTACTAAAAGTCCGTAATTCCTGTGCTTAACTCGAAAGCAGTTTGTATGCTTTCGGACCAGGTCTCTAACATGGTGTGCCACTCTTCCAAAACCACCCCTATTTGCTCGCTGCCGTCGCCAGACGCTAGGTCTTCGAGTTCGGACGCCGGTAAATTGGTGTGGTCCCAATCAACCAGTCTGCTGCCTCTGAGAGCGCCCCGGAGCTTGTCTACTAGAAGGATGGCTACGACATCGTTGAAGGGCCAAATTGTTGGCGGGTCGAGCCTGGCGCCACCGATGTTCTCTTCTAACTGATAGACGAGACCTAGGTAGTCTTCAACCTCCTCTTCGAGCCCCAGATTTTTTGGGAACACACTGAGTGTGGCCGCAAAAACGTTACGACCGAACTCTTCGAGGTCGTCGTCGTCGGCACCCGGTGATTTCAGCCAACTACTTGCCACCCAAAAGCTCGCTATGCTCATGGTGGAGTGGCCCGCGAGCCGGTGGATATCATCAGGGTTGGCCTCTCGGGCTACCAACCGGATGTGCTCGACTCGTTGCAATGCCCTGAGCGCCATGGCGTTGCCACCCATCACGAACCCTGCCACATGTGGCCAAATCGATTTTGCGCCCTGACCTGCAGCAACAACTT
>CAUZIR010000235.1:0-3231 GCA_963579815.1 Dehalococcoidia bacterium | reverse complement strand
ATGGCGGACCGCTACAGCTCTCGCGTGCTGTACGGGGCGTTCGCAATCCTGTCCGCCATCGGTTGCTTCGTCATCTATCTGACATCCAGCACAGTGATGCTTGGAGTGGGCCTGTTCGTGCTTGGGGTTGGGACGGGCATCTACCACCCGGTCGGCCTTTCCTCGATTACCCGGTTCGTCCGGCGGCGTACCGAGGGCCTGGGTATTCACGAGTCTGCCGGGAGCCTGGGCCTGAGCCTGTTCCCGGTACTGCTGATAAGCGTGGGCATCGCCTATGGCTGGCGTTCTGCGTTCCTTCTCGGTGGCTTCGTGTCGCTTGTGCCGTTGTTTTTGCTGCCACTCATACCCGCCCGCTTCGACAAGCCTCGCGATGAGTCGTCTGACCAAGACACAGGCTGGTCTGAGGTTCTGCGGGTGTTTACCAGCAAACGGGTGCTGGTCATGTACGGGGCGGTCGTTTTGCTGGAAGCTTCCTCAACAGGTGTCGAGACGTTCCTGCCGGTCGCTATCGCAGATATTGGCGGCCTGGGCGAGGGCACCATTGGCGGCATTTCGACCACCGGCCTGTTCCTCAGCATGATGATCCTCATCGGCGTGCCGGGCAGCCTTCTCGGAGGTCTGATTGGTGCCAGGTGGGGCTCGGACAGGACCCTCGCCGTCATGACGCTGGCGCCGCTTCCCATCCTGGCCCTGTTCGCCGTTCTGACCGGCAACGCTTTTCTCGCTCTGGCGCCGATACTCAGAGCACTCACGAACGCCCGGTCCCCGGCCCTAAACGCCCTGATCGGGGCCAATCTGCCCGCCGAAATGCAGGGCAAGGGGTTCGCGCTGATGTACGGCATCAGCCCGGCCGTCGCCTCGCTGGTGACGCTGGCGGCGGGTGCGGTGGCCGAAGCCTACGGGCTGCGGTGGGTGTTCCCGCTCGGTGGGGTACTGCTGATTGCAGCGTTCCCGTTGGCGTATCTCGGTCATCGGTACGCTAAAGCGACGGAACAGGCTACAAGACCGTAGCTGAGAGCTGACAAATTTGTGCTTTCGTGCACTATTTTGGCAACTGCTCGCACCCGGTTTATGTTGCCCGTGACCGGACGAACATATGGCTCGTAATCGCCGGGCCAAGCGTTCGGGGCTGAAGATCGCCAAGCCGCTAATTGGGAAGGTTCAGAGATGATCAAGAAACGGAACATGTGGATGCAGGTCTTGCTCTATGCCGTCACGTTGGGCATTTACTGGTTTTACCAGACTTCGAAAGAGATGATTCATCTCAAGGGACTGAAAGGCAATGCCGGGCTGTGGACTGTCCTTTACATTTTCCCCGCCGCCTTTTTCTTCGCGGCTTGGAAGCATGGCTCGGCAGTGGATGAACTTACCGAAGGCAGGTACAACAAGGTGCTGATCTTCGCCCTCTGGATCTTTCTGCCCATCGCGGTTTGGATAATCACCCAGAGCGAGTTGAACAAGCTCGCATCTGACTCGTCCACACCGGCCCCTGCCGCCGCCTGACGCCACTCCAAACAGGGTAGGGAGCAAATTTTTGCAGGAGGGGCGCGGATTTGCCGCGCCGATTTCGCTGCTGTAGCCTTGTCGGAATTTCGCCGGAGGAGGAGTCAACTTGAGCGTACGAATGATTCTGGAAATCTCGATAAAACCCGAGGCCGGAGCGGACATGGAGCAGGGCTTGAGGGCGGCTCTGTCCGAGACGCGCGCCTTCGACGGCTGCATTTCGGTGGACGTGATGAGGCGGGTGGATAACCCCAACGCCTGGGTGCTCGTCGAGGAGTGGGATACGCAGGGAGACCACGAACGCTACATGCAGTGGCGCACCGAGACCGGCATGTTGGCCAAGTGGGAGGCCATGATGGCCAGCCCGCCAACCATGACGTATCTGAACGCGGTGGACATGTAACGGTTTCTCTAGCCCCAGTTTCCGGGAACTGCGTAGGCTTCGTTCGGCCCCGGCCAGGGGGGCATGGTTACGGCGATCGCGGCCAATGGCTTCTCGCCGGTCGCCCTGAACTGGAAATGGGTGCCGATGGGTATAGAGATGGCGATGCCGGGCCCGACGTCGACCACTTCGTCGCGGTCGCCCTGGCTTCGCCACATCTGGCCCGACCCGGCAAGGAAGTACCACAACTCCTCTACGGTGCGGTGGGCAACGGGCGCGGATGTCTGCCCGGCACCCAGTTCGAAGTGGGACATGCTGCCGCTCTTCAAGGTAAGGAGCTCACGAACTGCGGCGCCGTCTGGTGCGGTCGCGGTGGGGTGTTCGGGTAGCTGTTTGGTCTCGAAAACTTCGGTTTTGAACCTCTCGGATTCGAGTTTCATGGCGACGTTGGCTCCGGTGAATTGGCCATACGGGGCTTAAAAGGGATGTGTTTCATGGCGTTGGAATGTTCAATGGGGTGAATAAAAGGTTGCTGACCGGGCAGGGAATTCTGTACTCTGGAAGAGCGTGTTTTCGACCGGGAGGAAACCGTCTGCGCCGAGCAGCAAAGGGCTAGGCGCGGGAAATTCCCTCATGTTAGACTAACTTGTTGTGGCGGAGGGATGGGAGAGTGGTTAAATCCACCAGACTGTAAATCTGGCGCCCGGAAGGGCTACGTAGGTTCGAATCCTACTCCCTCCACTCCCGGACCTTGCAGAAGTTAGTAACTACACGGGCCCACATAGCTCAGTTGGTAGAGCACGTTCTTGGTAAGAACGAGGTCAGCAGTTCGAGTCTGCTTGTGGGCTCGCCAAAAACGGAGGATCGCTGAATGGCGAAGCAAAAGTTCGTACGAGATAAGCCGCACGTAAACGTTGGCACAATTGGCCACGTGGACCATGGCAAGACGACGCTGACGGCGGCGATGACGCGAGTACTCGCGTCTGCCGGTGGAGCCGACTTCCGGGCGTTCGATTCGATCGACAACGCCCCTGAAGAGAAGGCTCGTGGTGTGACGATCGCGATCACCCACGTCGAGTATCAGACCGATGCCCGACACTATGCCCACGTTGACTGCCCAGGTCACGCGGACTACATAAAGAACATGATCACCGGTGCCGCCCAGATGGACGGCGCAATTCTGGTGGTGAGCGCCCCCGACGGGCCCATGCCCCAGACGCGTGAGCACATTCTCCTGGCTCGCCAAGTGGACGTGCCTGCGATGGTGGTGGCCTTGAATAAAGTTGACGCAATGGAAGACGAAGAGCTTCTTGAGCTCGTGGAGATGGAACTTCGCGAAATGCTCA
>CAUZIR010000234.1:0-3232 GCA_963579815.1 Dehalococcoidia bacterium | reverse complement strand
CCGATAGACAAAGTCCTAGTGTGGAAGCGGTACCCCGGCAAGTTCAGCTCCGAAACCCCTATGGTCGATGGGCGCGATTACTTTGTGGATGACCTGCTGGCCGAGCACAAGGGCGACCGGGTAGACCCGGTGTCGCTGCCCTCTGAGGCACCGCTTTTCATCATGTACACGTCCGGTACCACGGCAAAGCCCAAGGGCTGCCAGCACTCCACCGGTGGCTACCTGTCGTACGCGGCCGGTACCAGCAAGTACTACCAGGACATTCACCCCGAGGACGTGTACTGGTGCATGGCCGACATTGGCTGGATAACAGGCCACTCGTACATTGTTTACGGACCGCTTTCGCTCGGTGCCACGAGTGTGGTTTTCGAAGGCGCGCCCAACTTCCCCGACGCGGGCAGGCCCTGGCGCATCGCAGAGCAGCTGGGTGTGAACATTTTCCACACAGCCCCAACGGCGATACGCATGCTGCGCAAAGTTGGGCCGGACGAGCCCGCGAAGTACGACTTCCACTTCAAACACATGACGACGGTGGGCGAGCCGATTGAGCCCGAGGTGTGGCGCTGGTACTACGAAAAGATCGGCAAGGGCGAGGCGGTGATCGTGGACACCTGGTGGCAGACCGAAACCGGCGGCTTCATCGGCACCACCCTGCCAGCCCTCCAGGGCATGAAGCCCGGCAGC
Organism: Dehalococcoidia bacterium; assembly: GCA_963579815.1. Taxonomy (GTDB): domain Bacteria; phylum Chloroflexota; class Dehalococcoidia; order Lucifugimonadales; family UBA2962; genus CAUZIR01. The sequence continues at coordinate 2,548 of CAUZIR010000234.1, read as the reverse complement.
TGTGGACCGGGCGCGCTCGGCATACAGGCGATTGTGCTGAACGACGACGGTGAGCCGGTCGCGCCGGGCAGCGCTGGCAATATATGCATCGCCAACCCCTGGCCGGGGATGATGCAGACCATCTATGGGGACCCGGACCGGTTCGTTGAGACTTACTACGCAAAGTTCGCCAAGCTCGACAGCAAGGACTGGCGCGATTGGCCGTACGTCACCGGCGACGGGGCGACCATGTCTGAGGACGGCTACATCCGCATACTCGGGCGTGTGGACGACGTCATCAACGTGGCGGGCCACCGGCTGGGCACGAAGGAACTGGAGTCGGCGGCTCTAACGGTCGATGTTGTGAGCGAGGCCGCCGCAGTGCCCGCGTACGACGAGCTCAAGGGCCGGGCACCTGAGGTATATGTCTCGGTCTTCCCCGGCACCGACGAGTCCCTGGTTGAGGCTGCTGTGAAGAAGGCGATAACCGAGCTAATCGGCCCCATCGCCCGTCCGACCCATGTGTGGGTGACTTCCGACCTGCCCAAGACGCGCTCCGGCAAGATAATGCGCCGGGTGGTAGCGGCCATCTCCAACTTCATGGACCCCGGCGACACGATGACGCTGGCCAACCCGGAGATAGTGCCCGAGATCGAAGCACTAGTCCGGGCAGGTAAGGCCGCGATAGGCGACGTCTCAGACGACGAGCGCCGCAAGCTGGAGATGGAAGTGGAGGCCTACGGCGATGACTAAGAGGTGCTAACGGCGATGGCCGCTAACACTTCGGCGTGGACTGAGGGCCAGGCGCAGACTACCGTGGGGAAGACTGCGCCTGGCTTCCAGTCCAGCGCCTGTCCCTGGGCGTCGGTGATGGTGACACCGAGTTCGGCGCACACTGCGGCACCGGCGGCTATGTGCTCGACGCCAGCGTTGTAGAAGACCTGGGCTCCCAAGCGGCCGACGGCAAGCTGGAACAGGCTGTATGGGGCCGACCCCAGACCCAGCAGTCCCGCGGATTTGGCCACCCAGCCCAGGCCGTTGCCGACGTCTTCGGTGAAGCGCCCGGCTGACACCCCCACCAGTACGTCGGCGAGTTTGCCCTTGTGGCCTTCGCAGGTCCAAGGCCTGCCGTTGCGCGTCACTCCCCTGCCCGTCACGGCCGCCATGCGTTCTTTTAGCGCCGGCACAGCGATAACGCCGAGTTCGAGGGCGTTGCTCGCTTTGTCGCCGTTTCCGGGCCCTACTAGCGCCACGCTGACCCCAAAGAGCCCCAGGCCAGCGGCGTAGACGCGAGTGCCGCACAGCGGATCGACCAGCCAGAAACGGTCGCCTCCGCCGCGTTCTAAAGTGCCTTCTTCGGAGTAGATATCGCCCGGTGTCAGCGGACCACTCAGCGCGGCCTTGATGAATTCGTCCGCCTCCATGTCGGCTTCGGTGACCAGTTCGCCAGGGGCTTTCTCCCAGGACGCGATGTCCATACCGGCGATGCTGGACTCAGACGACCTGAACCTGCCCATAAGTGCGCCGGTGGCAGTGTCCGTAGCTAGCAGCGCGGCTTTTAGATACTCAGCCAGGCCGGTGTGGCCGTTTTGGGATGCAGTCATTCAATCACCGAGATAGTCAGGTGTGATGGGCGGTTGGTGTCGTGGTAGATGGTCTGTAGCGCCGGGATCATTTCGGTCTCCGTGGCCATGTCTCCGCCGGTGTTGGGGTTGCGGTCGAACCGTGGGAAGTTAGAACTAGATATCTCAAGACGTATGCGGTGCCCTGCCTTGAACACGTTGCTGGTCGCCCACATGTCGATGTCGTACTCGATGACCTCGCCCGGTGTCACGGGCTGGGCCGGACCCCGGCCTGCGCGATAACGGGCCCGGAGGATGCCGTCGGTCAGGTTGCGGGCGTCTCCGACCGGGGCGACGTCGACGAGCTTCGCGGTGAAGTCAGTATCCACGGCAGTGGTCGATGCGAACAGTCTGGCCCGCACCCAGCCGGTAATCTCTAAATCGGCTTCCAAGGGGAGGGACGAGAACACGAGCACATCCGGGCGCTTTTCCACTTCGCGCTGGTCGTACGGGCCCCATTTCATCCACACCGGGTCGCAGCATAGGCCGCCCCCGACGGTCGGCGTGGGGTCGGCCGGGTTGTAGACGTATGCGTCGGCTGGCTCGGCACCGGGAGCGTCGAAACTGAGGGTGCCGCAATCGAGACACGTCGCCGCTTTGCCCTCGCTATGCATGTATAGCTTCTTTTCCACAGCACCCGGCGGCGGCCACTGGTCGTAGGTTCGCCACCGGTTTTCCCCCATGGCAAAGACTTCTACTGGTTTGTCGTCGGGTACGGGACCGCCACGAAGGTGCTGATCGAAAAACCCGAGCAGACGGCTTTCCAACCCCAGGTGGTATGCACCAGCGCGCGTGCCGAAGTCGTAACCTCCAACGTTTCCGGGGCAGTTGCGGACATGCACCCAGGGGCCGATTAGCAGCCGCTGTGCGTCCCGTACGGCGCGCGAGGGCGCTTCCCGGCGCATGCCCTCGTAGCCGAGGATGGTGCCGCTCATGAATACGTCGTA
>CAUZIR010000233.1:0-3272 GCA_963579815.1 Dehalococcoidia bacterium | reverse complement strand
TGGTGTGGGGGCACTTGTGGGAATTAAGCCCTCGGCCTTTAACTCGTTCCACATTTCTGGGGGGGTTAGAAGGTCGATCATGGCGGCGTTGTCCAACGCCTCCTCCCGGTTGCGGGCGCCGGGCACTGTGGCAGCGACGGCCGGGTGGGCGGTGCCAAACTGGAGCGCGGCGGCCCTGAGTGGGGCGCCATACCGGTCGCAGACGGCCTTGATGCGGCGCGCGCGGTCGATGATCTCTGGTGGGGCGTCCTGGTAGGTGTACTTGGCGCCCGGCCCGATCTCATCGTCCAACCCGGCGGTGAGAATGCCGGAGTTGTACGGCCCGGCCAGCGTCAGGTAGATGCCCGCCTCTTCGCACATGGGTAATAGCTCGTCGAGGGCCGACGTCTCCAGCAGCGTGTAGCGGCCCGCCAGCATGAACAGGTCGAAGTCCGCACCGTCGCGAATGAACTTGACCAGCGGGTCCACGAAGTCGATGCCTATGCCTATCGCGCCCACCAGCCCCTCTTCGCGTAGCTCCCGTACGGCGGGGTAAGACGTGGCCAGGACGTCGTCGTAGAACTCGGGGAACATGTGGATGTACAGCACGTCCACCCGGTCGATTTTCAGACGGGTGAGGCTGTCTTCGAGCGACCGGCGGATGCCGTCTCTACTCAGGTCCCAGTGAAAGGTGTTCTGGGCCGGGTTGAGAAAGAACTGCTCGTCCCTGGCCTCTGCTTCTTCGCCGCTTATGGGGTCCAGTACGCGGCCGACCTTTGTGGACAGGACGTAACTGTCGCGGGGTACATCGGCTAGCGCCGTGGACAGGAACATTTCCGACTGGCCGTAGCCGTAGAGCGGGGCCGTGTCTATGTAGTTGTAACCCGCTTCCAGAGCGGCGTGCACTGAACCGACGGCCATCTCCTCGGTGACGACCGAGTACAGGCCGCCGTGCGGAGCCGTGCCAATGCCAAGCTCGGACAGATCGACGCCCGTCTCGCCGATACGCGTGATTTGCATCAGTCCATCTCCGGACTGGCCATCCCCGTATCGGCCATTCCCGTGTCAACCATCCCCATATCGGGCGGATGCATGCTGTGCCACTCGGTCGCCTGCTCGTATGCGTACGCCAGGGCGATGATGGTGCGCTCTTCGAAGTGGCGGCCGATCAGTTGCAGGCTGTGCGGCAGACCCTCTGCCGATATGCCGCAAGGCACCGAGATGGTCGGGTTGCGGGAGAAGTTGAACGGGACGGTGAAGCGCCACCAGGGAATGCCTGGCGGGAAATCGGCAACGCCGAATTCGTCTACGGGCGCGGGCAGCATGGCCATAGAGGGGCAGGCGATGACGTCCACGCTCTCGTACACACGGCGCAGTCGGCCAGCGAAGTTCTGGCCCCGGTCGCGCGCGCAGGCATAGTCCTCCGGGCGGGTCTCCTGCGCCTGGGTGAGAAGCTGGGTGAACGGACCGTAGTCTTCGGCGCGCTCGGCGTAGTTTTCACGGTGGGCGTCGAGGGCATCGACGGCGGTCACGATGCGCCAGGTCTCCTCTTCGCCTTCCAGTGTCGGTACTTGAATTTCTACGAGTTCGGCGCCCAGTTCGCCGAGTACGTCGATGGCCGCCAGCACGGCCTCGGCGACAGACGGCTCGACGTCGCGGGTGATGTATTCCCGATCGACGCCCACTCTTAGCCCGGCGACGGGCTGGCCCACGCCTGCGCGGTAGTCGCCCGCCAGCCCAGGCACCGAGTTTGGGTCGGCGGGGTCGAACCCGGCAATGGCGTCGAGGAAGATGGCCGCGTCTTCAACGCCGCGGGTCATCGGCCCGACCGTATCGAGAGAACTGGCCAGCGGCAGTACTCCGTGGCGGCTGACCACGCCGAACGTCGGCTTGATGCCGGTGATGCCGCAGGCGGCCGACGGCAGCCGAATGGAGCCGCCGGTGTCCGAGCCTATGCCGCCCATGCACAGCCCGGCGGCAACGGCCGCGCCGGTGCCAGAAGACGATGCTCCGAGCCAACGGTCCTCGGCCCAGGGGTTCTTGGGGATGGGCATTTCCGGGTGGTACCAGCCCATGGCGAACTCGGTCATGTTCAGCTTGCCCAAAATGATGGCTCCCGCCTCCTCCAGGCGTGTTACCACCGTGGCATCGCGGTCGGGAACCCAGTCGCGCAGAACTTTCGACCCTGCGGTGGTGTGAGCGCCCGAAGTTTCAAGCAGGTCTTTGACGGCTATGGGCATGCCGTGCATCGGCCCCCTGTAGTGGCCGGACGCGATTTCGTCCTCAGCGGTCTTGGCCCGTTCGAGGGCACGGTCACCCCATACCGAGAGGTAGCTGTTTAGACGCAGGTCCAGGGTGTCGATACGAGTCAGCATCTCCCGTGTTGCTTCCACGGGCGATAGCCGACCTCCTTTTATTAGCGCGGCGGCCTCAGTTAATGTCTTCACGTTGCCGAGGATAAGATACCCGGCCGCATCGCGCCACTGTCTGACCCAGCGTGGCGATGCGCCCATAGGGACGGTACTATCTCGCATATGGGCTCTTTACTCGACGCCGACCTGGTCCGAGGGCTTTCCCAGCCGTCCGCCTACCCTCACCCGGTCGATGAGGTGACGACGCTGCAGACGCACATCTCTCGCATATTTTTTGCCGGGGACTTTGTGTACAAAGTGAAAAAGCCCCTCGACACCGGTTACCTCGACTTCAGGTCTCTCGAGCAAAGACGCCATTTCTGCGGGGAAGAGGTCCGGCTAAACCGGCGTCTGTCGCCCGACGTCTACCTGGGTGTATCTCTCATTTACATGGTCGATGGCTCTTTCCGAGTGGACGGACCCGATGGGCCAGACGGGCCTAACAGCATGGGCGAGCCGGTCGAGTACGTGGTGAAAATGCGCAGGCTGCCCAGGAACCGGTCTCTGGAACTGCTGGCCCAGTCGAAGGCACTAACGGGCGAGCAGATCGGAGCAGTCGCACGAGCAATCGCAGGCTTCCACTCCCAGGTCGACAGGCCAGAGGTCTCGCCTGCCGAGGTGATTGCTCTAGCCCGGCAAAACCTGAAAGAGAACATCGCCCAGACTTCTGGGCACGTGGGCCACGCCCTCTCACCCGAGCGCTACGACGACCTGTCGGCCTACTGCACGGCGTTTCTCGACGTAAACAGCGCTGAACTGGGCAGGCGAGCGGCCGAAGGCCGCTTCTTGGAAGGCCACGGGGACTTGCACTCCAGCAACGTGTTTCTCGACGACGGCGTGCAAATAATCGACTGCATCGAGTTCAACCGGCGCTTCCGAGTA
>CAUZIR010000232.1:0-3291 GCA_963579815.1 Dehalococcoidia bacterium | reverse complement strand
TAGCTGGGTGAGTACGGCAACCATGTCACCAGCGCGTTCAATCGCTGGGCCGGAGGTGGTCTTAATGCTCACGCCCATCTCCGAGGCGAGAATGTGGGCCAGCGTCGTCTTGCCCAGGCCTGGCGGGCCGTACAGGAGCGTGTGGTCGAGCGGCTCGGCGCGCTTGAGCGCGGCCCGAATGCCGATGTCTAAATTGTCTTTTACCCGGCCCTGGCCGATGTACTCGGTCAGACGCCTGGGCCGCAGCGACGTATCGAGGTTGGTGTCGCCCTCGAGCGTGTCGCTGGAGACTATGCGTTTTTCCGTCTCTTCGGTCATGGTCAGGCCGATCCTACACTGTCTTAAGTCGAGAGAAGTCTAGAACGCTTGTTCATAATAAGTACCGTCCACCGCACCGTCAAGCGGTTCATGCCTCTTTCCAAATCGACACTGGCCCAAGTTGACACTCCCACCCACCGTTCCTACACTCGAACGGACTTTTACCATGCCAAGCACATCCAAAACCGAGTGGTCCGAAAACACGCTCGACCCGCTGAGGGCCAAACGGCCCGAGCGCAAGGAGTCGTTCGCTAACTCGTCCGGCGTAGAGGTGGAGCCGCTTTACGCGCCAGACGACGTTGACTCAAGCGCCTACGCAGTTCGCGTTGGCTACCCCGGCGAGTTCCCCTACACGCGCGGCGTGCAGCCCACCATGTACCGGGGCCGCGTGTGGACAATGCGGCAGTACGCCGGGTTCGCCTCTGCCGAAGAGTCGAACACCCGCTACAAGTTCCTGCTCGACTCGGGCCAGAGCGGCCTGTCGGTGGCCTTCGACCTGCCCACCCAGACCGGCTACGACTCCGACCATACCCTCGCGGCGGGCGAGGTCGGCCGCGCGGGCGTGCCCATAAGCTCGCTGGCGGACATGGAGGTGCTGTTCGACGGCATCCCCATGGACAAGGTCACCACCTCGATGACCATTAACTCGACCGCGTCCATCCTGCTGGCCCTGTACATAGCCGTTGCCAAAAAGCAGGGCGTGGGAGTGGACGGCCTCGGCGGGACCATACAAAACGACATCCTCAAGGAATACATCGCCAGGGGTACCTACATATATCCCCCCGCGCCGTCTATGCGGCTGGTGACGGACAGCTTCCGCTTCTGCGCCGACAACGTGCCCAAGTGGAACACCATCTCCATCTCCGGCTACCACATGCGGGAAGCCGGAGCCAACGCAGTGCAGGAGCTGGCATTCACCTTCAGCAACGCCATCGCCTACGTACAGGCCGCCGTTGATGCAGGGCTCAAAGTGGACGACTTCGGGCCCAGACTTTCGTTCTTCTTCGTTGCACAAAACGATCTGTTCGAAGAGGTGGCCAAGTTCAGGGCGGCCCGGCGTATGTGGGCGAAAATAATGCGGGACCGCTTCGGCGCGAAGAACCCCCGCTCATTGATGTGCCGCTTCCATACCCAGACCGCCGGTGTCACCCTCACCGCTCAGCAGCCCGACAACAACATCATCCGCAGCACCATGCAGGCGCTCGCAGCCGTCCTCGGCGGCACCCAGAGCCTGCACGTCAACTCCAAAGACGAGGCACTGGCCCTGCCGACCGCCGAGTCCGCCGAGCTTTCGCTCCGCACCCAGCAGGTGCTGGCGAACGAGAGCGGCGTCACCGAGACGGTCGATCCGCTGGCAGGCTCCTACTACGTCGAATCTCTTACCGACCGCCTGGAAGACGAGGCGACCGACTACATAGCTCGTATCGACGAGATGGGCGGAGCGCTAGGCGCGCTGGACAAGGGCTTCCAGATTCGTGAAATTCACAATTCTGCCTACCTCCTACAGCAGCAAGTCGAGCGCGGCGACCACATCGTCGTGGGCGTGAATGCGTACCAGACCGAGAACCCTCCCATAGCCGACATTCAGCGCATCGACCCCGAGCAAACGCGACATCAACTAGCTAGATTGAAAAAGGTCAAGGCCGACAGAGACGGCGAGGCAGTGCAGGCGGCATTGGCCCGGCTGAAAGCCGTAGCCGAGGGCACCGACAATACGATGCCCTCTATCCTCGAAGCGGTGGAAGCCTACGCCACCGTCGGCGAAATAGCCGACACCTTCCGCTCCGTCTTCGGCGAACAACGCGAGTTCGCGCCCTTCTAGTCCAAGCCCGATAATCCCAGCTCACACCCTGACATGACCAACGACAGCCTCACAGAAGAAGAAGTAATCCTCCGGGACACCGTGCGGGACTTGGCCGACCGTGAGTTGGCCCCGAGGGCCGCTGAGTACGACCGCGACGAGCGCTTCCCGGCCGAGAACGTGGCCTCCATGTCGGCGCTCGGGCTGTTCGGGCTCACCATCGACCCGGAATTCGGCGGCTCTGGTGGGACCACGCGCCAGCTGGCCATCGTCTCTGAGGAGCTTTCGCGGGGCTGCGCCGCCACGGGCACCGTCTACGGCGCTCACCTGTCGCTATGCACCCGCTACATTGACCGCTTCGGCAACGCCGACCAGCGGGCGAGGTACGTGCCCCAACTCGCGACCGGTAAGCACATCGGCGCATTCGCCCTCACCGAGGCCGACGCCGGTTCCGACGCGGCCGCGATAAAGACTACTGTCCGGGATTCTGGGGTCCGCGATTCGGGCGACGGCTTCTCCATAACCGGTACCAAGCAGTTCATAACCAACGGCGCAGAGGCGCACACCTTCGTCGTCATGGCCACCCGCGACCCGGCGCTGGGCGCTAAAGGCATTGAAACCTTCATCGTCGAACGCGACTCCCCCGGCATCACCGTCACCGACCAGCACGGCAAAATGGGCATCCGTGCCTCGTCAACCTGCGACGTCAGGTTCGACGACGTGCAAGTCCCACTGGGGAACCGAATCGGAGGCCCCGGCGAGGGCTTCGGCATGACCATGCAGGTGCTCGACGCGGGCCGGGTGGTCATCGCCGCCCAGGGCGTGGGCATCGCCCAGGCTGCCTTGGAGGCGTCTATCTCGTACGCGAAAGAGCGCAAGACGTTCGGCAGGCCCATCGCCGACCGGCAGGCAATTCGCTGGATGATCGCCGACACCGCCACCCAGGTAGAAGCGGCGCGCCAGTTGACCTATCGCGCCGCATCGCTACAAGACGCAGGCGAGCCGTTCGCGACCATGGCGTCCATGGCCAAGCTCTTCTCATCGAGGGCCGCCGTCGAGTGCGCCGACCGGGCCGTGCAGATACACGGCGGCGCGGGCTACTTTGCCCCCACCACCGTCGAGCGTTTGTACCGGGACGCTAAGATCACCGAAATATACGAAGGCACGTCCGA
>CAUZIR010000231.1:0-3295 GCA_963579815.1 Dehalococcoidia bacterium | reverse complement strand
CCTGCCGGGTCGCCCGGCGTGTTCTCGGCCAACCCCCGGTTCAACTTCCGCAAAGACGGTTGGGCCAGTCAGCCGCCGTGGGCCAGTGCCTACGCGGAGTTTGTGCTGATGGAAGAGTGGGAGCCGACGCCGATTCCCGACGGCGTGTCGGAGTTGCAGGCCGCGCTGGCCGAGCCGCTGGCGACGGCGGTACACGCTGTCCGCGGCTCCGGACTCAGGGTGGGGGACACGGTGGCTGTGCTGGGCGCAGGGCCCATCGGCCTGTTCACGATGCAGGTGGCCAGGGCTGGAGGCGCGTCAAAAGTGATCGCGGTCGAGCCCGCGCCCGCTCGTGCGAGAGCCGCGCTTGAGGTGGGCGCGTCCGACGTCATCGACCCCGCCAACGCCGATGTAGAGGCGTCCCTGGCAGAACTGACCGGCGGCCTGGGTCCGGACCTGGTTTTCGACTGCGCGGGTGTTAAAAGCTCTCTCCAGACAGCCCTGATTTCGGCGCGCCACGGCGGCAGGGTGGTGATAGTCGCCCTGGCCTGGGAGGACTCGCCGGTGCTGCCGGTCGACTGGATATCTCGCGACCTGACGATGACCACGTCACTGGCGTGGGCACCGGAGGACTGGAGTATCGGGCTGGACCTTATTAGCGACGGCAGGGTGTTGACTGACCCCCTGCTGCCGCCCGGCAGCATTATTGGACTGGACGGGTTACAGGCAGCTTTCGAGGCGCTCGTTAGCCCGAATGAGCAGATAAAGATAGTAGTCGAGCCCTGACCGGACCCCATTTGCCCGGCCCAGTGCGCGATGGGACGCGTGATGGGGTAAGCGCCCGGATGCGCAACAAGTGGCTGGTGTTGCTGGTGGCGGCACTGGGCAACCTTGTCCTGACACTCGATAGCGGCGTGATGGGGGTGTCGTACCCGGCGCTGGCAGATGCGTTCAATACCGACACTTCTACTGTGTTGTGGGTGTCGGTGGCCTTTTGGGTAACCGGGGTCGGGCTGGTCATGACCATGGGCTGGCTGGGAGATGTCGGCGGCCGTCGATTTTCTTACACGCTTGGTTTTGTTCTTTACTCGATAGCGCTGGGCCTGTCTGCGTTCACCACCGAGCTGTGGCAACTCATCGCCGCGCGCATATTCATGGGGTTCGGGTCTGCGATGATCCTGGCCGGAGTCAACGCGATAATCGTCGACCGGTTTGACCGCAGGGAGCGGGCCAAGGCCATAGGCATTGCCGGGGCGGTGGTTGGACTGGGGCTATCGATTGGGCCGTTAGCAGGCGGCTGGCTGCTGGACGAACTGGGTTGGCAAGCGCTGTTCTATACGAGAATTCCGTTGTCGATTCTCGCCGCCGGGCTGTCGTGGTGGGTGCTCGCCGGGCAGGACCGCAAGACGGGCAAGGGTTTCACCGTGGACAGGCTGGGGGCGGTAGCGCTGTTCGCGGTGCTGGCTTCGTTCTTGCTGGTGATCAACAGAGGGGCTGTAGACGGCTTCGCGTCGCCGCTGGTGCTGGCCATGGTCGGCCTGCTGGCTGTGGCCGCGCCGGTGCTGGTGGTGTCTCAACGGCGGTCCGTGCGGCCGATCTTGGATTTCGCTTTGTTCAAGCGTCCAGCCTACAGCTTCGGGCTGGGCATTCTCATTTTCCACTACACGTCGCTGGGGGCGATACTGCTGCTTGCGCCGTTCTTCTTTGTGGAGGCCCTCGGGTTCTCTGCGACGAAGATGGGAGTGTTCATCATGCTCTACACGCTGATGCGGGTCTTTTTAGCGCCCCTGAGCGGGATGCTTACCGAGCGCTTCGGTGCGTGGATGCTGTCGGGCGTGGGACTGGCGGCCATGGTCGGGTCGCTGGCATGGCTTGCGGCCCTCGCGGGTGGGTCGGGTTCTGAGGGTGCTATTTTGGGGGCGCTGCTGCTGGCAGGGGTCGGTTCCGGCCTCTACGAGCCGCCCAACACGGCGACCATCATGGGGTCGGTACCGCCGGACCGGTACGGCACGGCTTCTGCATCGATAGCGTCGGGGCGACAGCTTTCGTTCGCAGTCGGAGTGGCGATAGCGGGCGCGATATTCGCGGTGCGAGAGCGCGTCTACGTAGCTGCGGGCGACGCGGCGGACAGGGCCATCGCCTTCGGTTTCTCCGACGCGCTATTAGCAGGCGTGGCGCTGGCAGCGCTGGGCGTGCTGGTCAGCATCGTCGCCATCGCCGTGGCGCGGCGAGCACGCTAAAACGCCCCGACACAGGTCGGGGCGTTTTTATTTCGCTATCGGCCGGACTTCAGAATCTTCGGTTCGCCTACACCTCCAATTGCGAAAGCGATGAGGCGATAAGCCGAAGAAGCCCTGACGAGCGAGGCTTTGCCTCGCGGAGCGCCTATGCGCCGAAGCGGACGGCGGCGTTGGGGTCGGAGTACTCGACTCCCTTACTCGCCCAGAAGATGGTGGACACTGCATCGACGGCTGCCACTAGCTGCTTTGCGGCGTCGAGGTCGACGTTCTGCTTGCACTTACCAGCCAGCTTAAGGGTGTTCCATACCGTCTCGTGCAGGTCGGGGTACTTCTCTAGATGTTCGGGCTTGAAGTAGTCGGACCACAGCATGCCGATTTCGTCTTTGACGATCTGGGCGTGCTCTTCTTTAACCGTTACGTAGCGGGTAAAAGAGTTGCCGATGGACAGGTCCATCACGTTCGGGTCGATGGCCTCAATGCGCATGACCATTTTCTGCACGGTCTGGGCGGCGATTTTGGCGGCGATGGGGTCGTAGATGCCGCAGGGGACGTCGCAGTGGGCGTGTACCTCGGCGACGGGCGACAGGCGTTTGATAAGGGAAATGACGTTCATGGGGGTGATCCTCCTCAGGTTTGTTTAGGTGTCAGAGGCACCGGGGTTACTTCAGCCGGGCCACAGCCAGAGGGAACAACGTTATCAGGGTCTTTTGTTTCCTATCAAGGCACCGATCAAGGCGTCCATCAGACCGAAGCCTTTTTGGGCCTGTGGCCGAGTCGCAACTGGCAGCAGGTACTTTCGCTCAGGGCTGCGCTGCCGCTAGAATCGGCGCTGCCCCATGAAGATTGTCTCTCAAGCATTCCTCGCCATGATAGGCCGCGTTTTTAGCGGGCATGTAGTGGTGCGCGGGGATTCGATGCTGCCGACGCTGCGGCCAGGGGACTACCTGATGGTCAACCACCTCGCATACGTAGCGTCGGCCCCACAAAAGGGCGACGTGGTGGTGGTAAAAGGCCGGACCGGGGCACCGGCCCGGCAGATAAAACGGGTGGCCGACCTGCCGGGCGAGCCCGAACTG
>CAUZIR010000230.1:0-3301 GCA_963579815.1 Dehalococcoidia bacterium | reverse complement strand
CTTGTAGTACTCGGGGGCCCGTTCCGAGTTGTGGTGGGCCCTGACGAAGATATCTAGCCGTCCCAGGTCCAACTCGTCCATCTCGTCAATGTAGGTCCAGGCCGTCAGGGCGATCTTGTGGTCCATTCCGATATAGGGCGAAACCACGATCTTATCGTAGCGGTCCGCAATCTCGGTGAAGATCGCGACCACCTCGGGGCAGCCGTCCGGGCAACTGTAGTGTAGTCCGACGCCGCCCTGCACAAGGTTCTGCAACAGCACCTCGTCGGAGATGAAGTTGTCGTGCACCCCCCAGGCGGCCGGTGCGTTGGGCGGCCCGTAGTGCCAGCCCGAGGTCGCCGGTGTGGACTTGTAAGCGGGGTGGGATGTGGCGAAATCGACAACCAGGTCGATCTGTAGCTGGACCTTCCGGCCCGGGAGCCTGCCATCCACGAGCGTCGTCTCTACCACTGGTACGTCAATTACAACTGGCACTCCGTAGTCGGAAATGGAAATGGTGGCGGAGAACGACGCGGGGCCGCCGCCTATCTGGGCGGGGAACTGGTCGCCCAGGTCGGACAGCGAAATCTCACCCTCAACCATTATTCGCACTGGCGTAAGAGTGTCCAGGTCGACCCACACGTCCACAGTCGCCGACCCTGCCGGGTCATCGTTCAGGACGCCCAGCGCGTCTTCGGCGCGAAGATGCAGGACGGGGAGGCCTCCTATCGATTCGCTGCCCACTACATGCATCTGGTCCGCGACCTGTAGGACGAGCGCAATCACCACGTGCGGGCTGGATAACAGGCCACCGGCGTCGGCGCTTTTTACCCACTCTCCCGTCTGCGGGTCCGTGGCGTATGCGAAGCCGTCTGCTGTCACCGTTTCTACCTCAAACGACACGAAGCCCATGTTGATCGACAGGGACGCGTGCGAGAGGTCGGGCGGCTGGAAGTCCCCGGCCGCGGTGACCGGTATGTCCAGGCTGATCCCCGAAACCGACGCTTGTATCGATGCTTCCAACGCGAAGTGGAACGACTTGCTCGTCAGCACGCTCCCCAGGGCGGCCTGTATCTCTCCGAGCTGGGCCGGGTCGATATCGACAGCTTCGGACGATCCGACGACGGGCTCAGGAACGGAAGTCGGGGTCGCCGGTGCGACGGTCGGGGTCGGGGTGGGAACGGACTCGGGGTCACCGCCATCGCAGGCAGCGGCCGCAGCCGCAACCAATGACAACCCTGCAATCCCTGCAACAAGGGTGAGGAGAACTTTTCTTTTCATCATTCGATTATATGGAACGTCTCCGCTCGCTAAGGGGTATCTGGCTAATTGCTGCGAAGGGCCGCCCAGTAAAAGTTACGCGGTGGGCGAGCGAGCCGGTTCTTGCCTAAGCCGTACGCCGGCGCACAGCCGCGACTGGCAAGAACAGGCCGGTGGCAACCAGCGTCATCGCCGGTCCAGAGGGCAAATTGTAGTAGAACGACAGGTACAGGCCGCCTATGGCGGCTGCGGCACCGAGGAAAGCGCTGAGAGCCATCATGGGTATGAACCCTCGCACCAGCAGGTACGCTGTGGCGGCCGGTGTCACCAGCATGGCCATAACCAGCACCACGCCCACCGCCTGCACTGCCAGCACGATTACCAGCGCCAGCAACACCAGCAGGGCGTAGTCCAGCGCGGCGGTCGGCAGCCCGGCGACGGTCGCGCCAATAGGGTCGAAGCTGGCGAACACAAGCTCCTTGTGCAATAGGGCAAGGGCCGTCAGCACGCCTGCGGCCAGGCCTAAAGTCACGTAGACGTCGGCAGGCGACACGGCTAACACCTGGCCAAGTAAAATGTCTTCCAGATCCACCGGAATGCCATCTGCCTTGGTGAGCATTGTCAGCCCTAAGGCGAAAAGACCGGCGAACAGAATGCCAATGGTCGTGTCTTCGCTCACCCCGGTGCGGCGAGACACGACACCTATAAGCAGTGCCACGGCGATGCCGACGGGTATGGCACCGGCGAACGGGCTGATTCCTATGAGAAATCCGCCCACCAGGCCGGGCATTATGGCGTGGGAAAGAGCGTCTCCCATGAAGGCCAGCCGACGGGTAACGACGTAACTGCCGATGACCGGGCACATGATCCCAACCAGTAGCGAAACCACGAGGGCGCGCACCATGAACCCGTGTCGAAACGGGTCATAGAGCGCGTCAATGATCGTGTCCATGGTCCTCTTCGCCGGCGGCGGGCACATGGTGGTGAATATGCGACGGCGACGCCCCGTACATCTGCTCCAGCACCGCCGGGGTGAGCGTACTCTCCACCGGGCCGTACCCGCACATGCGGCAGTTCAGGCACAGGCAGGTGTCATAGCGGTCGGCCAGTTCGGCCAGGTCGTGGGTGGCTACTGCTATCGTCTTGCCCTCATCACGTAGCTCTCCGAAGACCTGGAAGAGCGTTTCCTGGGAGGTAGCGTCCACTCCGCTCATGGCCTCGTCCAGCAGGATAATGCTCGCCTCCTGCGCCAGGCCTCTTGCCACGAACACCCTTTGCCTCTGACCACCAGACAGTTCATGCACGAGGGCGCTCGCCCGGTCTTGCATGTGGACCCGCTCCAGGGACTGTTGAACAATTTCCCTGTCCGTCCTACCGGGCAATTTAAACAGCCCTATCGACCTGGTCCGGCCCTGCATCACCACGTCGTAGGCCGCAATGGGGAAGCGCCAGTTAACGTGTTCGCGCTGCGGAACGTAGGCGATCTGCCCCCGCGCCTTCATTGGCGAAAGGCCGTTAATTCGGATGGAGCCGCTGGTTGGAGGCACCAGCCCTACCAGGGCGCGCATGAGAGTGCTCTTGCCCGAGCCGTTTGGTCCGACCACGCTGACCAACGTTCCCGGCCCGGCCTCGAAAGAGACGTCGTCGAGAGCCAGCGACCCGTTGAACTCGACGGTCAGGTTCTCGACCTGAATCGCCGGGATTGCCAAAGCCTCCCCGGCTGTCTCGGGGATCGTCTCTGGGGCGGCGCGGGCATTAGTTTTGTTGCCTATCAGGCCCAATTCGAGTGTTTCCTTCCGTTATTGATACTAAGTATCAATAAGCCCGTGCACCCGGAAATGTAGGCGTTCAGCGGTCGGTTGTCAACCTCGCCAAACCGTCCCGAACCATGAAAAACCCATCAATAGTGGATCGCCCGACCCACTCCGCCCCCGCATGCGATGGCGTCCCCGTTAATCGACCCCGACCTGGGGGACGCAAGGAACGCAACCACGTCAGCAACCTCGGCCGCGTCTATGAGTCGTCCCACCGAGTTGCTTTCACCCAGTTGCCTTTCGAACTG
>CAUZIR010000229.1:0-3333 GCA_963579815.1 Dehalococcoidia bacterium | reverse complement strand
CATGAAGATTGACACTCGCGGCAACGGTTATGTCACTGGACCCGGAGGCGTGTGGGTGTGCGACCCGGAGGGAACTCCCCTGGGGATTATTCGCACCCCCGGCAACACCACCAACTGCGCCTTCTACGGGTTCGATTCCAAACTGCTGTTCATCACCGCCACGACGGGGACCTACGTTATCCGCCTGAAGGTTCCGGGCATCTCGGTGTACGACCGGGGTCCGGCCGCCGGGCTGGCCTGGGTCGGCTGACCCTCTCCGTACCCGAACCAGCCGTGGCACCCGAGTCAAACCTGGCACAGGGATCAAACGTGACGCGCTTCGACGTACTGGTAGTCGGCGCAGGCCCCGCCGGTAGTACGGCCGCGCGGGAGTGTGCCGCCCGAGGGCTGTCTACCGCGCTGATCGACCGGGCCGAGTTCCCCAGGGACAAGCCCTGCGGCGGTGGTGTCACGGTCAGGGCAGCCGCGCTTTTGCCGTTCGACATAGACCCGGTGGTGGAGCAACGCGTGCGTGACATACGCTTCACCTGGCGCGGCAAATCTGGCTTCACCCGCCGGGCAGACGCCCCGCTCGTTTACCTGACTCAGCGGGCGAAATTAGACGAGTTTCTCGTTTCCAAAGCCGTGGAGGCAGGGGCCCGTTTCTTTCAGGGGCGACGAGTGGACACCGTCACGACCCACGAAGATGGTGCGACAGTGACGGCGGGTGAGGAGACCTTCGACGCCGCAGTGCTTATCGGCGCCGACGGAGCCAATGGCCCGGTCGCCCGCTACCTGGGTTTCGGGATGCAAGCCAATCGAGGCATTGCGTTAGAAGGCAACTACCCACTGAGCGCCGGTGCGAGCGACATGTGGGACGGCACGGTCGGGTTCGACTTCGGGGACGTTGGTGGGGGCTACGGATGGGCCTTCCCCAAGGCCGACCACGTGAACATCGGGGTCGGCGGCTGGCGCTCTACCGGCCCGCAGTTGCGGACAAAGCTGGCGCAGCAGGCTCGCCGTTACGGCTTCGACCCGTCGGCCGCCTGGGGTGTGAAGGGCCACCACCTGCCGGTGCGGCAGGGCAAGTCGCCGCTTTGGCAGGGCAGGGTAATACTGGCCGGGGACGCGGCTGGGCTGGTCGACCCGCTCACGGGCGAGGGTATCTACGCAGCTATCTACAGTGGCCGGACCGCAGCGAGGGCAGCAGCCAGCCTGGTTTCAAGAGAGGCGTTCGACCTGTCCGGTTACGAGAAAGAGTTGAGCGCAGAACTGTTGCCCGAACTCGCCGCCGGAAGGTACATGCACGGCCTGTTTCACGTGTCACCCAGGCTCTTTTTCAACCTGGCCCGGAGACGCGAGAGGGTGTGGAGCCTCGTTGCCGATCTGCTGGTCGGTCAGCGGTCCTACCTGCACGTCAAGCGGCGAGCCGGCAAGCTCTGGCCAGTAGCCAAACTGGGAGGCGCGCTGGTCGTCCTTCGGCCTGGCTTTCGCAAGGCGAGATAGGGGCAAACAGGTAAGGGTGGAAGTAGTAATTGAGAGCCTGATTGAGGGCGCACAGCGAGCGAAAGGCACCGTCGTGGTTATAGATGTGCTGCGGGCCTTCACCTCTGCCTGCGTTGCGTTTGAGCGCGGCGTGGACCACATAGTCATGGTCGCCGAGGTGGAGGAGGCGCTGGCACTGCGAGAGAGCGGGGCCGCCGACCTGTGCATAGGTGAGGTGGCGGGCCTGAAGCCCGACGGTTTCGACTTCGGCAATTCGCCGTATGAACTTTCCGGCGCGGACCTTTCCGGCAAGGTCATTGCCCAGTCGACTCGTGCCGGAACAACCGGCGTCGCGTTGGCAGCCGAGGTCGGGGCGGAGCGTTTGTTCGCCGGATCGCTGGTCAACGCTGCCGCCACTGCCAGGGCCGTGGCAGCAACTGGGGCCGAGCGCGTCACGCTTGCGGCCATGGGTGCCTGGGGGACGATAAGGTCAGACGAAGACGAGCAGTGCGCCTGGTACCTCAAGAACCTGCTCGGGGGCAGGCGGCCGGACCCACAGGCGGTGCGGGCGCTGGTATTGGCTGGCGAGGAGTCTCAGAAGTATCACGACCCGGCGCAGGAGCAGTACCATCCCAAAGACTTGGAGATGGCCACCCGCATCGACTCGGTAGATTTCGCGATTGGGGTTGAGCGTCGAGACGGGCTGCTGGTCGCCCGGCCGATTCGCCCCGCCTAGCCAGCCTAAGAAGGCTAAACAGGAGTAAATATGCAGTACCGACGACTCGGCAATTCCGGGCTTGAGGTCTCGGCCATAGGCCTGGGCACCAATAACTTTGGCGACAATTCGCGCTGGCCCTTTCACATGGGTCCGGATGAGGTGCAGCGACTGATTGACGCCTCACTGTACGCGGGCGTCAACACCATTGACACGGCCAACGCCTATGGGGCGGGCAGGTCGGAGGAGTTCATCGGCCTGGCACTGGAGGGCAAGCGCGAGCAGGCAATCATCGCAACCAAGGTGTACGGCCGCATGGGCGACGGCCCCAATCGCGAGGGCCTGTCGCGCAAGGCGATTATGCACGAGGTCGAGCAGAGCCTGGGCCGATTGCGGACCGACTACATCGACCTGTACCAGCTCCACCAGGTAGACAACGTGACGCCGATTGAGGAGACGCTACGAGCCCTCGACGACCTGGTTCGGCAGGGCAAGGTGCGCTATATAGGCTGCTCCAACTTCGAGGCCTGGCGCATGTGCGAGGCGGTATGGACGTCCCGTACGGCAGGCCTCACCCCCATGGTCGCCGTGCAGCCCGCGTACAGCCTGCTGAACCGTGAAGTGGAAAAGGAATTGCTGCCGTTCTGCGACCAGTACGGGGTAGGAGTTCTGCCTTACTTCCCGCTGGAGCACGGCCTGCTAACCGGCAAGTACAAACGGAGCGAGAAAGCGCCGGAGGGCAGCAGGCTGGCGGTGAACGCAGGCCCACTTGAGTCGGCCAACTTCGATGTCATAGAGGGGTTGGAGTCGTTTTCGAAGGAGCGCGGCCACACGCTCTTGGAACTGGCGTTTGCCTGGCTGCTGTCCCGTCCCTCGGTCAGTTCGGTCATAGCTGGCGCCACCAGCCCGGCTCAGATACAGGCCAACGCGGCCTCTGCCGACTGGCAACTCAGCGAGCAGGACCTCGGCGAGATCGACGCGATATTAGGGGACTAGGCCAGGCGAGGCCAGGTCAGGCTGGGCCAGGCTCGTCTTCCTTAGCGGCGTCGGCGTCGGACTCTTGTTTGGCATCGCGGAATATGTCCGAGTAGTCGGTCTTGCCCGTGCTGGCGCTCTGGGTTGCCGGTCGCCGCTTTCGTTTGCGGGTGCCGCCG
>CAUZIR010000228.1:0-3355 GCA_963579815.1 Dehalococcoidia bacterium | reverse complement strand
GGGACTACTCGACCGGGACGGTCGAACTGCGAATGGCCGACAGCGCCCTTGACGAGATACGCAATTACGAAGACGCTCGTAACGACCAGTTCGTCGACCAGCTGAGCCACTACCTGGCCTGTCTGCGCGGCGAGGCCACGGCCCTGGTAGACGTGGCCGACGCCGCGAAAACCCTCGCTGTGGTTTTGGCCGCCAAGCGCTCCAGTGCAGAGCGCCGGTGGGTCAAGCTCAGTCGTCGGTAAGGACGTCCTGGGCCCAGTCCCGGTTGTCCTGGTACCACTTAACCAGGCTGACAAGCCCGTCGCTAAACGAAGTCTTCGGCTCCCAGTCCAACAGACGCTTGGTCTTGGATATGTCCGCCCAGGTCGCCGTAACGTCGGCCGAGTGCATGGGCTGATAATCGATATAGGCAATGTTGCCCGTTAGTTCTTCGATAATCGATATGGCGTCGCTCAACACAACGGGCGAGTCCGACCCGACGTTCATAATCTCGTAGCCAACCGGCCGAGTAGATGCAATAGTGGCGGCCGCAACATCATCGACGAAGGTGAAATCACGCGACTGCGATCCGTCACCAAAGACCATGATTGGCCTCCCTTCGGAAATCTTCTGCACGAACCGGAACAGGCTCATATCCGGCCGTCCCGCCGGACCGTAGACCGTGAAATATCGGAGAATCGACACGTCCAGGCCGTACAGGTGGTGGTAGGTATATGCCAGCGCCTCGGCCGCCTTCTTCGAAGCCGCATACGGGGACAGGGGCCGGGCAGTCTCCAGACCCACCGATAACTGGCCGCCCATAGCCCCGCCCTCACTGGTCGGCGTTGACGCGGCCAGGCCATAAACGCTCGACGTAGACGAGAGCACGAACTTGGGCACTTCGTGACTGGCGCACAGTCGCAGCAAGCTAAGAGTGCCCAAGAGGTTCGCCTCGTAGTAGGCGGCCGGGTCTTCAATCGACTGGCGCACCCCGGCGCGAGCCGCCAGATTAATGACCGCCGAGATCGGTGCGGGGTCTGATCTCTCGGAGGCGCCAGCGGCGGCACCGGTGAAGATCCCGTCCATAGCGGCCTCATCGGAGATGTCCGCCTTGTGGAACTCGAAGCCCTCGGTGCCCATCAGCCTTTCCATACGCCAGTCCTTGAGGCGAATGTCATAGGCGTCGTTGAGAATATCGACTCCCACCACCCTAACTCCGTCGGCCAGGAGCTTGCCGGCAACCCTCGCCCCGATCATCCCGGCGCAGCCCGTAACCATCACGGGCCCCGTTTCAGAGGTTGAAGTAGTCGCCAATAGAACTCTCCCATGAGCTTCCAAACTGGTTGGTCCGGCCACAGGACGGACAGGTTCTTATCGGAATCTGGGCCGAAAACCTGATTATTACAGGCCGCAATTTCCTAAAATAGTGTGGGGGCATCTGACAACTTTATCTATGTGTGGAATTTGCGGCTTCGTTGACTTCGAGGGCCGACCGGTCGACCGACCGGCAGGGTCGCGTATGGTATCGCTCCTGCGACATCGCGGGCCAGACGCCGACGGGTCTTCCTGGGAAGATTCTACCGGCAATAGTGCCTCGTACTTTCTTGGCCATACACGGTTAAAGATAATCGACCTGACCGAGTCCGCAGCGCAACCAATGTCCAACGAAGACGGCTCGGTTCAGGTCGTGTTCAATGGCGAGATATACAACTTCCGTCAATTGCGCGAAGCCCTCGAACCGATGGGCCACGTCTTCAAATCGAGATCGGACACCGAAACCATCGTGCACGCGTACGAACAGTACGGCGATGATTTCGTCCGTCGCCTCGAAGGCATGTTCGCATTTGCATTGTGGGACAAGCGCAAAGGAAAGCTGGTTCTGGCCAGAGACCGATCGGGCAAAAAGCCACTCTTTTACGAATGGAACGGCGGCAGATGTACATTCGGCTCTGAGATCAAGGCCATTCTTGCCTGCCCGTGGGTCAAGCCGAGGGTCGCAACCGACCAGTTGCCTGTCTTCTTTTCACTCGGCTACGTCCCCGCTCCCCGCACCATGTACGACAGCGTGTCGCAGGTTCCGCCCGGCTGCCGGGTAGTTCTCGAAGCGGGCAAAGCAACGGTAACGAGGTACTGGGACCTGCCTGACCCGCCGTCAAACGGCAGTCCCGTCCGGTCAGGAGATGCCGTAAACAGAGTCCGGGAGTTGGTGACCGAGGCGGTCCGTCGCAGGCTGGTGAGCGACGTCCCTCTGGGCGCCCTGCTCAGCGGCGGTCTGGACTCTTCCATCGTGGTGGGGGTGATGTCCCAGCTCACCTCCGACCCCGTCCGTACTTTCAGCCTGGGGTTCGCAGACGACTCATCCTACGACGAGACCGGCTATGCCGACATGGCCGCGCGCAAGTTCGGCACCATGCACACCAAGTTCACTGTATCGGCAGACGCCACCTCGCTGCTACCGACACTCCTGTGGCACCATGACCAGCCCTATGCCGACTCCTCCGCAATACCGACTTTCTTGGTGTCGCGGCTGGCCCGAGACCACGTCACCGTGGCGCTCAACGGCGACGGCGGAGACGAGGTCTTCGCTGGCTATAACCGCTTCCTGGCGGCCGCCATCGCCGAGAAAATGCCTGCGTGGGTCGGGCGAATCGGGCAGACCCTGACCCCGTTTTTGCCACACCGGGACGGCTACTTCAACCTTCGCCGTCGTGCGGAAAAGCTATTTGCAAACTCCGGCGGCACCGTCCTAAGCCGCTTCGTCGATTGGCACCGCATAATGGAATCGGCGACGACCGCGAGCATACTGAATCCCGATCTGACCCCCCATCTGACACGGGGCACAGATCCGGTCGAGAAGTACTTCGCCGGGCTGTTCGACAAAGTCTCGACTGTCCCAACCCTATCAATGCTCCTCTACGCACAGTTCCACTCCTCCCTGGCCGGAGACATCAACGTCAAGATGGACCGCATGGGCATGGCCAGTGGCCTTGAGACCCGTTCGCCTCTCCTGGACACTGCACTGGTGGAGTACGTGGCCACACTCGCTCCCGAGATGAAGGTGAGGAGAGCGACCACCAAGTGGGTGCTCCGTGCTGCATTCGCGGACATGCTGCCCAAGAAGCTGACACGACGACCTAAGCACGGCTTCAGCGTTCCGCTGGCGGCCTGGTTCAGGGGAACCCTTCGCGATCAGTTCGCAGACACCGTACTGGCGGCAGACTCCCGCAGCTCGACCTATCTAGACCGGGCGGCCATCGCCTTCATGGCCGATCAGCACCAACAAAAAGTAGCGGATCACTCGCACGGGATGTGGGCAATACTCAACTTCGAGATCTGGCTACGAATGCTCGAATCCGACGACCTGGTCTCTCCTCGC
>CAUZIR010000227.1:0-3374 GCA_963579815.1 Dehalococcoidia bacterium | reverse complement strand
GGCGGGATGCATTCAGGAATGTCGGAGAAACCGTTGACCGTCAACAGGTCGATTAGCTGCCGCTGTGTGCACGTTGGCAGGTTCAGCAGCGCTTCCAGCTTGGCTGCGACGAGCAAGTTCACCTGCTCGGCGGTGGCGGCTTTGTTTTCGCGCAAATCAATGGAAACCAGGATGTCGTCCTCGCGACCTATCAGGTAGGGAGTTGCGGCGTCGATGATCTGCTCGGCCTGCTGTTGCACCCACGAGATTGGGGCGACTTCCCGCATGGCGGCCAGGACTTCGTCGGTGGAGATGCTGATGCCTATAGGCAAATCGACCGTGAAGCCCAGGGAATCGATGACCGCTGGCTCGATTACCTCGTCGTAAACGACCTGGTACACGTCGCCTTCGGCCAGAATGCCCTTTAACTCTTCGGCGGCTATTTCCACGCGGTCGTCGAACGGAATGTGCACCCGGAAAGAATCGGTATCGCCGACCATGTACGGTGTCACCTCGTCGAGGATGCCCTCGACGTTGTCCTGTATCCAGTCGGGAGGAATTATCGTCCTGGCGGCAGAGGCCAGGCTGCTCACCGGCACGTTCACATCGAGAGGGAGGCCGCCCTGGTCGAACTCTTCTAACAGAGGGTCGACTACCTCGTCGTATAGCAGGTTGTAGGCCTGGGCTTTGCTCAGGAGAGACTGCGCCTCATCGACGATTATCTTCACCTGCTCCCCGGCCTCGACCTGGACAGTGAATTCGTCACGTTCCCCGCGTACGTAGCCGCCTATCTGGTCAAACGAGGTATCGACCAGTTCCTGTATCCACTCGGGCGGGAAGGCGCGGTTGAGCGATGTGCTTATGTCTTGCGTCGTCAGCCCGGTCAGCACGAACGGGTTGTCGCTGAAGTCGTCTGAGAACTCGTTGGCCGGTAGCTCCCGCGCCTCGTCCAGGGCCGTAGTTAGCAGCGGCCCCATGACGAAGGCGTAGAACTCGGTCTCGGCGAGAAGTTCGGAGTATGCGTTGGACTGTAGGAACCGCTCGTTCACGGCCAGCAGCAATACCGCTGCCAGCATAAGTACGAAAAATAGGACCCCCAAGGGTACGGTTATCAGGCGCCTAATTAGGATCATTTTGCAAGCTAGGGTAACGCAAATAAGCCCCGATTAGACACAAGGTGGCACCCATAGCCGCCGAAGGGAGCTCCAATCTTGACCGAACTTCTAGTGAATGGCGCGAGTCTGCGGGGCAACTACCCGACGGGGAGCGCTTGCCTGCCAGCCCGGCCGCATCTACCATCGAGTGCGCCCCAAAGCGGCCAGATGGTCGCCTGGAAATCCACGCAACTATGTGGGAGTTCAAGGGTCCTGTGAGACCCCGTGAAACCCTGTGTAGGCCCCGTGTAAACAAGGAGCCCCCGATTACTGACCTGCGATTTGTCGCCCCCGGAGACTTCCCGCCGCAAATACAGGCGTCGCCACACCTGGCGGGACTGCGAGACAAGGGCGAGGTCGTCATCCACACCGACCGGCCTGCCAGTGACGAGGACAAGCTCGCCCGGGTCGCGGAGGCCGACGTTATTCTCAACACCCGAAGCTCGGTGAGGTGGTCGGAGACCGACCTTGCCAGCCTGCCACGACTGCGAATGATAACGACCTGCTCTATCGGTACGGACGCGATAGACCTGGCTGCCGCTTCGCGACTGGGCATCATCGTCAGCAATCAGCCCGGGCGCACCGCGCCAGTCGTTGCCGAGCACGCCGTGGCGCTGATGATGGCGACGGCCCGGCGAACCTCTTTTTACACTGCCGAGTTAAAGGCCGGTCGCTGGGTGAACGTGGACGGAGTGTACCTGCACGGCAAGACGCTGGGCATTGTCGGCACAGGCAATATTGGCAAACTGACGGCTGAGATGGGACGCGCCCTGGGGATGAGAGTAGTCGCCTGGACGTTCCGCCCGGACGCCGAGTGGGCGGCCAAACACGGCGTTCAGTATGTCGATTACGAGCAGCTGCTGCGAACGTCGGACGTGGTGAGTTTGCACCTTAAGCTGACCCGCGAGAGCACTGGCATGCTGGGGCGCGAACAGATAGCGGCCATGAAGCCAGGAGCGCTGGTGGTCAACGTAGGCCGTGGGGCTCTGCTAGACTCGGCCGCGCTGGTGGACGCACTCAACGATGGCCGCCTGGGCGGGGCAGGGCTGGACGTGTTCGACGCTGAACCCTTGCCGCCGGATGCGCCCATACTGCGCTGTGACAACGTGGTGCTAACGCCTCACGTCGCCGACGTTACCCCGGAGGGCATGGAGATGCTGAACCAGGGAGCGGTGGAAAACGTACTGGCATATTTGAGCGGCAATCCTATAAACCTGGTGACCAATTGACTGACTACAACTACGCGTCGTTCCCTGCCGATATGGACGCGGCGACCTTTAGCGGGTTCCGTGATCACATTTGGCCGGGGATGAAGGCACCCGATGGCGAACTCACGGACGCTGCCACTGGCGAGCGAGTGAGGCTGTCGGACTTTTGGCGAGGCGGGCCGCTCATTGTTGAGTTCGGTTCGGCTTCATGACCGTACTGCGGGCTGGCGGCGGCAGCCCTGGAACCCCTGGCCGGGCGCCTGGTCGAAAAGGGCATTGGCTTCGTCTTTGTGTACACCAGGGAGGGGCACCCCGGTGAGACCTGGCCGCACCACGTCACTATGGACCAGAAGGTGCAGCACGCCCGGCGCATGGCGAAGCAATCGGACATCCGCCGTCCGATGCTGATGGATGATATAGACGGTCCTTTGCACAGCGCCTATGGCAAGCTGCCGAACATGAGCTTCATTGTGGATACGGCCGGGATTATCGTCTATAAAGCAGACTGGACGGACGCTCACAACCTGGAAGTGTCCGCCGACCATATTTTGCACGAGGTGTCGCAGCTGCGGTCGGGCACACCGATGTCCCATTTCCAGGTTGAGTGGCTACCCAAGCGACCCAACGACAAAGACCTGTTTTTCAGTGCGCTCGCCAAGAACGGGCCGAAGGCCGTGCGGGAGTTCATTGAGGGTATTGAGCACACATCTGGCGGCCCAGCTGCGGGGAAGCAACTGCGCAGCCGTTATCTCCGCTAACTTCGTTAACTCTGGGAGCTTCTTCGCGCAAGCGCTCATCGCTTTGGCAATCGATCTTGGACGGCTCTTTACGACAATGTTGGTCTAACTTTTGATGTTTACTGCACTGCGTTACCGGGAATACCGGATGTTTTGGGTTGGCAACGCCACATCCAACATCGGCATCTGGTTGCTGATGGCCGGGCGGCTGTGGCTCATCTACGACCTTACCGACTCCAAGGCGATGCTCGGCATCCTCACGTTCGCCAGTGTTGGCCCGATACTGGTGCTGTCGA
>CAUZIR010000226.1:0-3378 GCA_963579815.1 Dehalococcoidia bacterium | reverse complement strand
TGGTCGGCGGGGCCCAGCTCGGGCTGGGAGTCGAACACCCCCTCAATCATCGGTGTCAGGATGATGCTGGGACACACCGCGTTCACCCGCACCCCTTGCGCCGAGTACTCCAGCGCCGCCTGCTTGGTCATGCCTATGACGCCGTGCTTGGAAGCGTTGTAGGCCGCCGACGCGCCGCCCACCAGCCCGGCGATAGAGGCGGTGTTCACAATTGAGCCAGCGCCCCGGTCCAACATGCGCGGTATCTCGTGCTTCATGCACAGCCACACGCCCTTCAGGTTTATCTCGATGACCCTGTCAAAGTCGGCCTCTGAGTACCCAACCGTGTCCGCCATCGGCCCTGCTATTCCGGCGTTGTTGAAGGCGAAGTCGAGACCGCCAAAGCTGGCCACCGCGAAGTCCACCATCGCCTCAACCTCGGCGTCCACCGACACGTCCGTGCGTATGGAGACGGCGCGAGCTCCGGCAGCCTCTATGGCCAAAGCTGTCGCTTTGGCCGATTGGATATCTATGTCAGAAACCACGACGTTCGCACCTAGCCTTGCGAACTCCATCGCTCCGGCCCGTCCAATGCCCGAGCCGCCGCCCGTCACAATCGCCGTCTTGCCTGTCATTCCGCCTGTAGCGCTCGTCATGTTTGGTCTCCCAGTAGCCAGAGTGCCGCGATGTTACCAGTGACACGTCGCGCTATACTTTGACCCGTATGAGCAACGTATTAGTCGTTTCCACCGAGCGAGGCGAAGGCAAAACAGCCGTCGTCGCCGCACTCGCCCACTCTGTAACTACCTCAGGGCGCACAACCGTCGCGCTAAAGCCCTTCGGCAGCGCAGACGAAATCGGCGCAGACTCCGCCATCTTCGCTAGCTTGCTAGGCGGTGACGAAGCCACCGAACAGGCCATCCCCGCCAGGGGTCTGGCCAAGAAGTCCATGGCCGAAACGACGAAGGCGCTAAAGGCTCTAAAAGTCGACCTCGCCGTAGTAGAGGCGTCTTCCGAGCTATCTGCCGACAACACCGCCGCGCTGGCAGACGCCCTCGACGCCAAAATCGTCGTCGTCGCCCGTCACGCGCATGGCATGACCGCTTCTGACGTGACCGGCCACACCGGGCCTTACGCCGAACGGCTGGCCGGTGTCGTACTGAACGGCCGTGGCGCATACGCGGGCTCCGAAGCCGACAAGCTGGCGGAAGACCTGAACGCCGCGGGCACCCCCGTGCTGGCCATCATTCCCGACGACAGGCGGCTGCTAGGCGTCACCGTGCGCAAGTTGGCCGAGCATCTCAACGGCCGGTTCGTGCAGGGTGAAGAAGCCGCAGACGGGCTGGTCGAACACTTCCTCGTCGGCGGCTGGATGCTCGACGAGGGTGCCCTCTACTTCGGCACCCGCACAGACAAGGCCGTCATCATCCGTGGCGACCGCCCCGACCTGGCCATGTCGGCGCTGGCCACGCCTACCAAGGTGCTGGTGTTAACTAAAGGCGTAGACCCCATCGAGTACGTCACCTACGAAGCGTCGGAAGAGGGCACCGCGCTCGTCGTCGTCGAACACGACACGCTCACTACGATGGATGAAGTAAGTACGATCGTCGCGTCCGCCCGCTTCGACCACCCCGACAAGCTGGCCCGCATGGCCGAGCTACTCGCCGCCAACGGCGACCCTGCCGCAATAGCCGCGCTCTAAGCCTGCCCCCAGCCAGTCACTAACTGGCCATTAGGGCCTGGGCTCTAGACGTACAGCAGCGCTCCGGCGATAGTCACCAGCGACCCACCGGAGTCGTCGGCCGGGCACTGGGCGTACCCCATCGACATGCCTCTTGCAGGCTTTCCGTGGGCTCTCCGCAGCACCTCCAGCATCAGGTAAATCGGCGACAGCCCGCAAATGCGTCTCTTGTCGCCCTCCTGTACGGTGAAATCTAGGAACCCTGCTGCGTCCCCCTCGCAGATCGCCGCCAGCGACTCGTCGTCGTGCAGCCCCAAAGCGTGCCGCGCAGCGGGCGCAATCGGCGTAGCGTCCCCGAACACCGGCCCTACGTGGGCCAGGTCACCGGCTGCGATCACCAGCGTCGGCCGCTCGGCAGCAGCCTGTGCCAGCACGTCGATGGCCGCGTCAATGCGAGCGTCCGTCTCCGGCCTTTCGCCGCTCGCCACGAAACCGGCGAACGAGCCGCACAGCACCGGCACCATAGTCGGCGGCGCGGACTCCATAAAGCTGTGCATCCACACCGAGGCCAAGTCTATCGAATGCTCGCTGCGGTGGTGCAACTCCTCTGCGTATGTCTGCTCCTCGCCCAGCGCCGCCTCCAGCATGTCTACTACCTGTATGTCCGTCGGTAGCGGACCTAATGGCGTGGCGTAGCTTTGCCGGGTCAGCGTCAGCGCGCCCGGTCCGCCGGAGTGATCCGTTCCCAGTACGATGACCCGTTCTATATTTCCGAGATCACCCGCAGCGCCCTGCCACAAGCTGGCGTACGTGCCCCCGCCCCTTGCGAAGTCTATGTGCGGGCTGAGCATGCCCACCAGCTGCCCCGTGCCCCCCGGCGCCATCATCGGCGAGGCCTCGCAAAAGTCGGCGATCATCTGCCGCAGCCCGTCGGCGTCTTTCGGGTAGACAGCCCCGGCGTGGGACATCGGCCGATGCGGTGCCGAGCGGTAGTCCGCCAGCGCGCCCGTTATCGCCGCCACGTACTTCGCGTTCTCCAGCAGCAGCGCCGAATCCAGCCGTTCGAACAGCGCGAAAAACTGCTCGTCGCCCAGCTCAACGCCGGTGTGTTGGGTGAAGCGGGCGCGCAGCGTGGCCAGGTCCTTCGACCCGTCGCACATCGCCAGCAACGGCACCAGCGGCTGCGGCACTAAGACGTTATCGTCAGACAAGGAAAGCGGGTCGCGCAAATACAGCAAGTTGCGGCCCTCGTGCTCTACCCACTTGGCGTCCAGCGACCGTAACTTAGGGTGTTCGTATGAGGCCCCACCGGGCGTATTGTTCGTCGTCAACTTCGCACTGCCTGTGTCTTTTGTTTTGGGCCGTTTATGTGAGCCAATCGCCGCCCATGATACTCTGGACACTGCCGCTATGGGAAAGAATTCGCAGGTCCGAGTGATGCCGCTCAGGGGTCTCAGCAGGTCCGTTTTTCTCACCGCCGTCCTCGCCCTCCTCGCGGCCCTCTTATTCGCAGCATGTTCGCGGGACGACGGCCTTACCGCCCTTGAGCGACGGGCTTACGAAATCAACCAGGCCGTCATGTGCCCGGTCTGCCCCGGCGAAAGCATCGACCAGTCCCAGAACCCCCTCGCCGTACGCATGCGCGGCATCGTCTACGACCGGTTGCAGCAGGGCTGGACCGAGCAGCAGATCAAAGACCACTTCGTCGAGTCTTACGG
>CAUZIR010000225.1:0-3406 GCA_963579815.1 Dehalococcoidia bacterium | reverse complement strand
GGCGAAAATAATTGAAATCAAATCGTCCCTTTTATCCCATCTTCGACTTGGCTTTTCCAGGTCTTCGGTGGTCATGGCGGGGTGGAAATTAACTGTGCCGTCGAAGGTCTGCCACCAGGGCTCCGCTATCGACAGCAGGTCGGATGCGTCGTCGATGTTGATGACCAAGGAGCTGGGTGCGAGCGTCGTTCTCTTCGTAGTGGTACACCGCCTCGGGCTTTTGGGCCGCCAGTATCCCGCCGACCTTCTGGTCCAACGTGCCGTCCTAGAATGCTGCGTTCGTAATCTGAGTGTCCATCGTCACCTTTACCAAAAATAGCATCGTGTCCTCCTCGTAGAACGATTACCTCCGCTAGGTGGGCGGAGTCTACATGTGTGGTATTGACACAGCAACCAGACCGTCGCCGGGGGCTCGTTGATGATCGTAATCGGCTGTGCATAGGCGTCAATGGGATACAATCGCGCCCGTCTGTCAGGAACAGTAGGCAGACCGCATAGGAGGGAGCATATGGACTTGAAAGGATTCGGAATTGGTGTCGCGCTTTTGCTAGCCACCGCGGTCCTGTTCGTCTCTTGTGGTGGCGACGAGCCCGCGTCGGAGCCCACGCCCCTGCCCACGGCCACCCAGGTGCCCCCCACTCCCACGCCGGAGCCGACACCCGAGCCGACGCCGGAACCCACGCCCACCGAGGTGCCCGAGGCCATAGACGAGGCGGTGCAGCTTATCGACCCCACGGTTCTGGTTGGTCCCTGGGACGGCAAAATCCTGGCAATGGGCCTGCAAATCAACTTCAACGTCGAGTTCGTCATGGACGGCGACGACCTCACCGGCTCGGTCAGCGTGCCCGGCCAGGGCATCGAGGAAGCGTCCATAGGCAAAGTCAGCCTGGGACAAACCTCGATCAACTTCACCGACCCGTCCTCCGGCGTCACCTTTGACGGCGAGTACGACGGCATCCAGATAAAAGGCACATTCGAAAACCAGGGCCTGACCTTCGGGTTCACCATGACCCGGGTCCAGTAAACGGAGCCTTAGCTTCCCGGTGACGTTACCTTGACTTGCACACGCCCTTGAGTTGCACTCACTGCGGCCACGCCTCACCAGGCAGCGGCGTCTTTTGCGTCAACTGCGGCCAGCGCTTGGAACCCGGCTGCTGAGAATGCGGCGCAGACAACCCGGCCGAGGCCAGCTTCTGCCATAGCTGCGGCTCCGACCTGAAGGCACAGCGCGATCAAGCTGGTGGCTCGTCGCACTCGCCCCTCGCCGGTGCGCAGATGTCTTGCCCTCGCTGCATGCGGGTTAACGAACTAGGCTCAATCTACTGCTACAACTGCGGCCTGCCATTAGAAGGAGTCGCTCCAGGGGCGACCTGGCAAGGCCACGAGCGCGGCGGGTTCTGGATTCGGGTGGCCGCCTCCCTGATAGACGGTGTCATCCTCTGGGTGGTATCCGCGGTAATCACGGGGATCCTGTTTCAGAGTTGGGGAAACGACGGCACCGGAGCGAGCATCGAAATCCTGATTGGGGCGGTCTATGCCACAATCGGCGTGGCCATCTGGGCCCGGACACTGGGCAAGCATTGGCTCGGGTTGAGGGTTGTGCGTCCGGACGGATCGCCGGTCGGTCTTTGGCGGGCGCTGGCCCGGTTTCTTGCCATCTATCTCTCTGCTGCAATCTTGTTCATCGGCTTTCTCATGGTCGCATTCCGCAGCGACAAACGGGCGCTGCACGACCTTATCTGCGACACGGTGGTCGTCAGTATTAAGAAATAGCCGGTGACACTCGACGTACTGGTAGTCCTGGCAGTCTCCGTCCCGCCGGGGCTGGCGTGGCTGTGGTTCTTCCGTCGTTACGACACCTACCGTCCTACGCTGCTCAAGTTCGTTGGCATCACGTTCATTGCCGGAGGCATCTCCACCATCCCGGCGGGGCTGCTCGAGTGGTTCCTCATCGAAGACTCGATCTTCGACGAAGGCCTGGAATTCAGCTCAATCGCCATCCAGATGCTGGCGATCGTCGGGCCGGTTGAGGAGTTTTCCAAGTTCGCTGCCGTCGGGGTGCTGACGTTCATCTTCTCAAAGCGCTACATAAACGAACCGGCGCAGGGAATGGTCCTGAGCGCGGCTGCCAGCCTGGGGTTCGCCACCGTGGAAAACGCCGTTTACGTAATCGACTACGGCCCCTGGGTCATGATCGGCCGGGGGCCCCTGTCTACTCTTGGCCACGCCATATTCGGGGCGTTCTGGGGCTACGCCCTCGCGCTGCACCTCATGTCGGGACGCAAGCGGCCCTGGCTCGTCGTGGGTGGGTTGGCGTCAGCGGCGACAGTGCACGCACTGTTCAACATAGGGCTGTTTTTGTTCCCGCTGGCGTCCTTAGCGCTGATAGTGCTCGGCGCAGTCTGGGCCATTTCTCGCTTTCGCTGGGCCAAAAGCGCGTCCCCATTTCGGCTCAAACGAAACGTGCCGCTGGTCGCCTGCTACGTGTGCACCCGGCTCGTCCGTTCGGGCAGCAAGTTCTGCCGTCACTGCGGTGTGGAAGACCCGGACAGCAATCAACTCGTGCAGTGCGGCAACTGCGGGGGTGCCAACGCGCGCGAGGCGAAGTTTTGCGTTTCCTGCGGCGACAGGTTCGTCACCGCCTGAGCCGGCTGACCTGGCCTATTGCTCTGGCTGAAAAGGCGGTGCCTCGGGCCTGGGCTCGGGGAGGGATAACCCCAGTTCGCCCGCCAGTGCTTGCCGGGTGAACGCGCCCGAACCGGGGTTCCGAACGCGCAAATCCAGGTACAGCATGGTTGTCAAAATAAACCACGGCGGGAGCATCAGTGATGCCACGGCCAGGTCGCCGAGGAAGGGCACTTTTCCGACCGTCAACGTCAGCACCGTCCCGGCGACGAACAGGAACGCCACGAACGCCAGGATAAAACCGAATATGCGCATCGAGTCGTTCGCGGTCAGGCGGTAGCTCTCCCGCAGTGCGTCCATTGGCTTTTTGCGCTGCACAAGCGCGATAACAGGCGCCATCACCAGCCTGACGGCCATGTACAGACCGGCCAGCGTGCCAAGAATGATGGCGAGTTCGCCGATCATCGTGAACAGAACCACCGTTATACCAACCAACGCAAACATCATCAGGTAAAACACCACCGACGTGGTGGCCACCGGCCCGAGCCTGGCGAACGCCCGTCGCATGCTCTGCGTCAGGGGCGGTCTCAGGTCCAGTGTTGACTCCAGAACCACCCACGCCATGGCCACCTGCAAAACGACGAAGGACGCCCATGTCAGTAGCGCGAACACCAGGGCTGAGCCCAGGTTGAACTGCGCGTTATCCAGGTCGCTGAAAATGTCTGAAGAGGGGCCGCTGATATCTTCGACAACTACAGGAACCGGTCCCTCCGTGTCGCCC
>CAUZIR010000224.1:0-3407 GCA_963579815.1 Dehalococcoidia bacterium | reverse complement strand
AACGTCTGGTCTCCCCTGTTAGCAGGAGGGCTAGTCGAAGGTCAGGACGCTGCGGGCGACCTTGCCTTCGCCGAGGACCTTGAAGGCTTCGTTGACGTCTTCTACTGGGAAGCTGCGCGTAATCAACTCGTCGAGCTTTAGCTTGCCTGACTGGTAGAGCGCGATGAGCCGGGGGAAGTCGATGTGCGGCCGGGCGCTGCCGTACATGGAGCCGATGACGGTCTTTTCCCACATGAGGTCGCGCGCATCAAGCGTGACGGCGGTCTCCAACGGCGCGTGGCCGACCCAGACGGTCGTGCCACGGCTGCGGGTGGCATGGATGGCCTGTACGAAGGGCTCGGGCACCAGGCCGATGGCCTCGAAGGCGTAGTGGACGCCGAGGCCGCCGGTGAGGTCTTTGATGGCCTCTACGGGGTCGCCGTCGCCCGCGTTCACGGTGTGGGTGGCACCGAACTGTTTGGCCATTTCCAGTTTGTTGTCGAGCAGGTCTACCGAGATGATGGTGGTTGCGCCCGCGATGACCGCGCCCTGGATGACGCTGAGGCCGACGCCGCCCGCGCCAAATACTGCCACTGTCGAACCGGGCTGCACCTGTGCCGTGTTTATCGCTGCACCAACACCTGTAGTCACACCGCAGCCGACTAGCGATGCCTGGGGGAAGGGCATGGACTTGTCGATGGGCACGGCGGACATTTCGCTGACGATGGCGTGGGAACTCATGGTGCCCAGGCCACTCAGGAACGGGATGTCTTTACCGCTGTGGCCGACGCGCGCCGTGGCGGTGCTGCGGGGCTGTTTGTAGCAAACGTTCGGTCGGCCGATCTGGCAGGCTTCGCAGAGCCCGCAGGAAGGCATCCAGGAGAGGATGACGTGGTCGCCGGGGACGACGTTGGTGACGCCCGCACCGACGGACTGGACGATGCCAGCGCCTTCGTGGCCGAGTACGACGGGGATGGGGATGTCCCACCACTCGCCTTTGACGACGTGCCAGTCCGAGTGGCAAACCCCAGAGGCCTTCATTTCCACCAGGACTTCGCCGGGGCCGGGGTCGCCCAGCTCCATGTTTTCCACCACAACTAGCTCGTTGTGCTCGTAGAGGACCGCGCCCTTGATCGACTGCATTTAACAAAGTCTCCTGTTGGCCGGGGTGCCTCCCCGAAAAGTGAGTGCCGGAATAGTAGCAAAGCAAGTTAGCGGTGAGTAGTCTCCCCGCCAGGCTCGTCAGGGCTTCTTCGGCTAATGGCCTGCTCTCCGCGAGCCTGGCTCGCTCTAGGACTCTTCGGCTGATGGCCTCATCGTTTCGAAATTGGCTCACAAGCCATCGGGGGTTCGTAGGGGGTAGGTACCCCCTGCGTGGGGTTTGGGGGCAAGCCCCCAATAAGCTCGAACCAAGCGACGGGGAGGGAAAGGGGCGGGTCTGGCCGCCCGATGGATCGCTCGCGAGGGACTTAGCCCCGCGTCAAGTGCGAGGCGAGGGCATCCAAAGAGTCTAGAACAGCTTCATCAATCGCACGGAACACGTCCATGACGTTGGCCTTTTCGACCGGAGTGCCCTCGCCGAAAGCGATACCAAAGGTCGGTTCGAAATCCAACTCCATTTCTGGGCAGGAGACGATGAGGAACTCTGTACCTCGCTCCAATGGGCCGGTATGCATTTCGATATTGATAGGCGTTTCCGCGAGGTTTATCTGTTCCAAATTCACGAAGACGACTGGCAGATGCCGGTGTTTGTCTATGTTTCCGAGCTCATTCAGAAACGAGAGTCCTTCGCTCCCTCCATTGCATGGCTGAAGGCTGTCGATCGCTACGATCGCTCCTGCGCTAAGTCCACTGAGATACTGCCGTCGCCGATTCCTATACACCCTTTGATCATCAAATATCGGGAACTGATTGACGCGGCTAGGAACACGGTCGTTCGAGATGACGAGTTGCCAGATGGCGTGGTCAAGGGCAGAACGGTAGTTGTAGAGCATGTCCCCAATGAGAGCGTTGATATCGAGGGGGATCGTGGGCGGCTCGGACGTGAGCTTCCAGACATGCTCACCGGGTTGTTTCCGATACTCATAAGACACGCGCTGTGGATGCGATTTGATGAACTCGCGGATAAGGCCGTGAAGGGCCTGGCCGTGTTCATGCGCTCGGGCCGTCTTGGTTCTTATCCCTATAAGGCGAGGATGGTCTTCAGGAGGTTTGGTCATGACAAAAAGGAAGCCTCAAGCTGATTTTCCCATGACGGCGTAGGTCATAGACGCCTGTCCCCCAAGTCCAGCGAAGTTGGGTCGGAAACCGGGTACGACGAGAAACTCTCGTAGCTCCCATCCGTCTCCTGCAGCCTGATTAAGGGTTTTTGTATCTGGCTCAGGGTCTCCCGTGAGCAGGAGTATTTTGTATTCCATGAGTTTCCTCCGCTTTGCTTTGCAGCCCGTTTTGCTTTAAACGCCGGGACGGTCTATGGCCGTCCGATGACTTCGAAGAGGCGATGGTTGCCGGTCTTGCCTTTGAGTGTCCGGGTGAATGTTCGGCCCACCCGAAATTCCCCCCAAGATTGTCGAATGTCGACTGCGACACGAGCAGGCTCGCATTTTCCTCTTTGCCGATGGTCTCGATGCGTGCGGCCATGTTGACCGCGTCGCCGATGGCCGTTAGCTGCCTGGTCTTCCCGTACCCGAGCGTGCCGACTACCGCCTCGCCGTAGTGGACGGCGACCACGATCTCGAACCCCCGGCCATGCATCGCCTCTAAATCAGGATTAAGGCGTTCGACCTCTCGGAACATATCTAGCCCGGCACTGACCGCGCAGGTGGAAGCGTTCGCGTCGCCGTCCTCGCGGAACAGCGCCATCAGCCCGTCGCCCTGGTAGCCGACCATCTGGTCGCCGTGCTTCTCGATAGCGCGGCCCACGCGCAGGAAGTATTTGTTAAGGGCGTGGATGACGTCGTACGGCGGCAACGACTCCGCGAACCGGGTCGAGTCCCGGATGTCGGCGAACATGATCGCCACCCGCTCCTCGTCGCCACCGTAGCTCTCCGATGCGCGGGGTCCCATCTGGCTGGTCAGCTCGACATCGTCGTCGTCAAGCACCAGTCGACGCAGTGTTGCATCACCGAACACGAACGTCTGGCAGGCCAATCGCACCTCGGGTCCGAAGTGGAGCATTTCCGCCAACTTCGCCTCCTCGGGCGTGCGGGGCGAGCAGTGTTGGATGCCTTCGATCACCATCACCCGGCAGGTCGAGCAACGGGCACGCCGGCCGCAGACGTGGGTATGGGTAATGCCAGCGACGAGCGAGGCGTCCAAAAGCGACTCGCCGGGCTCGGCCTCGACCTTTACGTCATCCGCCAGAAAGTGGAGTTTGGCCACTTATCGGACCCTTCTATAAAGCCACCCGCCCAGGGTAAACGAGTCGC
>CAUZIR010000223.1:0-3424 GCA_963579815.1 Dehalococcoidia bacterium | reverse complement strand
TGGCAGCAGCAGCAGCGGCCTCGCTGGCTTTGATTACGCGGGAAGCGTTGGAAACGTCGGTGTCGCCGTCGGTGAACCGTTTGAAGCCTCCACCGGTGCCGGAGACACCGACGTTGACCTGTACCTTCTGATGCAGGTTGTGGAACTCTTCTGCCACGGCCTCTGTGACGGGAAAGACCGTAGATGAGCCGTCGATCTCGATTACGCCAGACATCTGAAGGTCCGTGCCGGTGCCGTCCGGCCCGGTCGCTGATGTGGCGCCGCCGCATGCCGTTACTGCGATGCTGAGTAGCGCAATGCCTAACAAACCAGCGAATCCGAATGCCCTGCGGCGCGTTGCGTAATGTCTCACTCGGTTCTCCTGCGTTCTAGACTCACAATTCCAAGCTACACGAGACGGGTGAAGATGCCGTTATCACTGTGTTAACCGCCGTTTAACTGTGCCGGTTCGCGGCGGGGCAAAATCGCCGTTGACCGGCGGCCCGCCCGAATGTAGCCTGCGCTGCGTGGAACAACTGAGACGGAGTATCAATAGTTCGTCGAACTTAGTCAGGGCGAACTCCCGAGCCCTGGCATGGGTCGCCATATTGGGCCTCGCGCTGGTCAGTCCGGCGGTCGCTTGCTCTGGAGACAATAGGGAAAGCAAGGAAGCGAGCGCGACCGACGCTGGCATCTCGGTCGTTACGACCTCCAATATCGCCGCCGATTGGGTGAGTCGAGTTGTCGGAGACCGGGTCGAGGTAACCAGCCTGTTGCCGACAGGTACCAGCCCACACGGTTACAGCCCCGGCGCTCGCGATGTGGCCCGGGTGGCGGAAGCCGACATTGTGTTCACCATGGGCCTGGGCCTGGAAACCGGGTGGCTCAAGGACCTGGTGGCCGAGGCTTCGGAGGGCGCAGACATCGTCGAGTTGGGATCGTTCGCAAACCCGTTGCCTGCCCGTAGGGGCGACGCGATGGAAGCCGACCAGGGGGTCATGGACCCCCATTTCTGGCTGGACCCGGTGCGGGTCGTACTCGCCGTGTACGAGATCGCCGAGCGGCTGGGGCTTGCCGACTCCGAAGCTGCTGCGGCTTACGAGAGCAATGCCGAGGCCTACGTTGCCGAATTAGAGGCGTTGCACGCCTGGGCTGTCGAGCGGGTTGAGACGCTAAACGTAGATCGCAGAAAGCTGGTGACGTCTCACGACTCCCTTGGCTACCTCGCCGACCGTTACGGCTTCGAAGTTGTCGGGGCTGCGATACCAGGCGTTTCCACGGACCGCGATACCACCCCCCGGGAGCTGGCGGCCCTCATCGACGCCGTGATAATGCAGGACGTTTCGGCAATCTTCGCCGAGACCGTCGAAAGCAACCGCCTGGTCGAGCAGCTGGCGCGCGAAACCGGCGTAATCGTAGTCGCGGGCCTCTTCACAGGGTCACTGGGTAGCCCTGGCAGCGGAGCCGAGACCTACATTGAAATGATGCGCACAAACGTGGGGTTGATCGTCGATGCGCTGCGCGGCGATGTCGAGGAGAGGTGACGCCAAGTAGGAGCGTCACCTGCGAGCCCGTTCTCACGTGAGTTAATATTGACAGTGAACCCCATGAGAAAGGCCTGCAAAGGGCCAGCCTGTCATGGCGTAGCTAAGGAGGGTCGATGAGCGGCAACGCCGACAAAATCGGAACATACACGGGCTCGGTAAAGGTTCCCGGCACCGAGGGGCCAGTCGATATCAGCCTCGGCGTGGACCTCGACGCACCTGCTGTATCCGTCGACTTCAGCGAGGCCCTCGGTGGATCCTCACGTTGGAATGGCGGTAATATCTCGGTTCGCAGGTTGGTTAAGTACGACGAAGTTCACTTCGTCACCGATGGCCTTCCGGTGGACGGAGTCGTCATGCAATGGAAAACCAACCTTTCGAAAGTCGACGGTTCGGTGGCCGGGGTCATAATCGTCAGGCCCAATGAAAGCCGAGTCTCCGGTGAGAGCGGCTTTACCCTCAGCCGGGCGGACTAACCGCCGAGCCTGCCCCCCGGTGGCACCGTCCTACGGTGGCTGCAACATATCCTGGGAGCGGCTTCGAGCGTTACATTGACATGATGGAATTTATGCGCATCATAGACGTTGATGACTCCGAGTTCATGAGAATTGCGTATCGACGTATTTTCGATACGCAGCCTCAGGTCGAAGTTGTCGGCATGGCCGAGAACGGCGCTGAAGCCGTGGAATTGGCCGCCGACCTGGAACCCGACTTCGCGGTTCTTGATATCCGTATGCCCGAACTCAACGGGATCGATGCGGCTAAACGGATCGTCGCTGAACGGCCGGGGACGGGCATCGTCATCATCTCGGCCTACGACGACGAGGAGTACATTCGCGAACTCGTCAAGGACGGGGCAGAGGGCAAGGCCTACCTGCCCAAAACCTCCGTCGATGAGATCGACGAACTCATATCCACCGTGCAGGCCGTCGCCGCCGGCAAAACAGTACTCGACCCTCACATCGTCAGGCGGCTGATGCGGTCGGACCCGGACATGGCCGAGATACTGCGGGCTTATGACGAACAGGGTTCTCCGGACCCTACTCCCCGATAGGTTCGGGCCAGAGAGGGAATGGAGAAGTTGGCCGCTAACAAAGACCACAACCTGGTCTGGATAGACCTGGAAATGACCGGGCTCGACCCGGCCCGACAGGTCATCGTCGAGATCGCCACCATCGTCACTGACCCCGATCTGAACATCCTCGCTGAAGGGCCCAACCTCGCCGTTCGGCGGACGGAAGACGAGCTTTCCCGCATTGAGGAGTGGAGCGCCCGCACCCACAAGGCCTCCGGTTTGCTTGGCCGCGTACAGGCTTCCGACGTTGATGCCGCCGCCGCCGAGGGCCAGACCCTCGACTTTTTGCGCGAGTGGGTGCCCGCTGGGGCGTCGCCGCTTTGTGGGAACTCTGTCCACCAAGATCGCCGGTTCCTCAGACGGGAAATGCCGGTTCTGGACGCCTACTTTCACTACCGCATTGTTGATGTCTCGACGATCAAAGAACTGTCCAAACGCTGGTACCCGAACGAGAAGTCGCCTCCGCGCAAGCCTGAAGCCCACCTGGCGCTGGCCGACATTCGCGAGAGCATTGCCGAGCTGAAGTGGTATCGTGACCACCTCTTCAAGCCGGTCCAGGGAAAAGCCGACTCGTAACGGATTTCGCTGTGGCCAAATAGTCCCCGAGTGATAACGGGGAACCGGGAGGCGACGAATGCAGCGGATAACCAGGGACCAGGCGCTCAAGTACGAGTTCAACTGGAGGGACGACCCGCTCATCCGCGTCGCCCAGGGCGAGTCTTTCCAACTGGAAACCTGGGACGCAGGGTCCGGCCTCATCGAGTCCGGGACCGAGTACTGGAAAGTCCGCGCGTCCGAGCAGTGGCTCTCCACCCCCGTTAAGGGC
>CAUZIR010000222.1:0-3437 GCA_963579815.1 Dehalococcoidia bacterium | reverse complement strand
GGCCGCCGACCGGGTACTAGAAGTGGTGGAGCCAGCCCCAGGCTCTTGATGAGGGGCGTTTGGGGATTTGGCATGAGAGGAATAAGAATGAAACTAAGTGGTACGAAATGGCTGGTCTGGCTTCCAATAGCCGCCGCCATGGTGATGTTGTCCGCCATCGCTTGTGGAGGCAGCGAGACGCAAGTCGCCGCCGACTTCCCGGACCCTGTCGAGACTTTCGACGAAAACGACAGGGCCGCCATTAACCGGCTGTTCCTGTCCGTCCTGCGTTTCCAGGAACAGGGCGACTTTGCCAGCTCCATTGAGGTTCTCAACGACCTGCTGCGCAGGGACCCGGGCAACCCTGAGGCCCTGTATCAGCGAGGCAATGCCAACAGAACGCTGGGCCAACTGGAAGACGCCATCGGCGACTACACGGCCGCCCTGCGCTCCGACCCCGAACTGGTCGAGGCATACCTGCGCCGGGGCGTCTCGCACGCCAACCTGGGCCGCTTCGAAGAGGCCATCCTCGACTTCGACCAGGTCATCTTGCTCGACGGACCCGACGCGACCATGCTGCGCAACCGGGGCTTGGCCTACTACGAACTGGACCGCTGGCAAGAGGCGATTGAAGACCTCGACGTCGCCATAGAGCTGGATCCCACAATGTCCGTGGCGTTCAACGACCGGGGCCTGTCCTACGTCAAGCTGGGCCAGTACAAGCGAGCAATCGAGGACTTCGACAAGGCCGTGGAGATAAACCCGACCTTCATCCAAGCTCTCGACAACCGGGGTAGCGCCTGGCAGGCCCTCGGCAACTTCAACTGGGCCATCGACGACTACGACCGTGCCCTGTCCATCGACCCGACGTATGCCGCCTCGTACAACAACCGGGGGAACGCCTACCGGGGCCTGCACGACCACGAGAGCGCCATCGCCGACTACGACAATGCCATCCGCCTGTCGCCCAGGTCGGCCTCGAACTACTACAACCGGGGCGTCGCCAACGGGCTGCTGGGCGAGTGGTCGGCGGCCATTAGAGACTACAGCTTCGCCATTACCCTCGACCCCATCTACTCCGACGCCTACTACAACCGTGGTGGGGCCTTGGGCAACCTGGGCGACTTCGAGGCGGCCCTGGCCGACCTGACCGCCGTCATCACCATCCAGCCGACCCGGGCCGATGCATACCACTCCCGGGCGCTGGCCTTCTTGAATTTGGAAGAAGAGGACGCCGCGCTGGAAGACCTCAACACGGCCATCTTGCTCAACCCCGAACTTATCATCGTCTACGCCGACAGGGGCGTGGCCTACGTGCGGTCAGGGGATTACCAGGCGGCCCTCGACGACCTGAACAAGGCCATATCTCTGGACCCGGAGCTAATCGTCGCCTACGTCAACCGGGGCGTCGCTGCCTACGGGCTGGGCGACTTCGACGCTGCACTGGCCGACTACAACCACGTCGCAAAAGTCGAGCCCGAGCGCTTCGACACCTACGCGCACCGGTCGCGAGCGCTCACCATGCTGGGCCTGGACGATCAGGCGGCGGCAGACATAGCGCTGCTCGTAGGAGAGGGCGCAGACATCGTCGGCCTGGAAGCCGAACTGGCCGAACTAAGAACCCTGCGCTAGCGAGCAAGAGCCCAGCGGGCCGGAGGCCTCGGGGACAAGAGCCCCTAGTGAACGGCTGCGGCGGGCGCCGAGGCCCGCTCATTCAGCAGCCTGCCCTCCCAGAACCGGGACAGGGCAAACGGCCTTATTGGCTCCGGCGTCACGCCAGTGGCAATCAACTCGGCCATCATGGCACCGGCCATAGGTGCGGCCTTAAAGCCCCAGGTCCCCCACCCGCAGGTGAGAATGAACCCGTCCAGGCCCGGGACTTGGCCCATAATGGGCGCATAGTCCGGCGTCATGTCGCACAGCCCCGACCACTGGCGCAGCACGTTCAGGTCCCGCAGTTCCGGGAACATCTTCAGCACGCTCGCCGACAGGTGGCGAATGGCGTCAAACCCCGACCGCATCGAGTACGTCTGGTACGGGTCAACCCCGCCGCCTATCACCACCTCGCCCCGGTCCGTCTGGTAGACGTACGCGTGCAGGTTGGCAGACGAGACCGACACGTCGAGGAACGGCTTCACCGGCTCGGTCACTCCAACTTGGAGCGGGTGCGTGACCAGCGGCAGTTCAAGGTCCGCCATGGCGGCGATGGTTGAAGCCCACCCGGCGGTCGCGTTCAACACCAGCCCCGCTTTGATGGGACCGTCAGGCGTCTCGACTCCTGTAATCCGATCGCCGGACCGGGAAAGCCCTGTGACTTCGGTAAACGGCCGTATGTGCACCCCTGCGTGGCCCGCGCCCCGCGCGTACCCCCACACGACCGCATCGTGGCGAATCACCCCGGCCGGTGGGTGGTAAAGCGCGGCCAGCACCGGGAACAACTTGCCCTTCCGCATGTCCATGGCCGGGACCAGGCTGGCAATCTCGGTCGGCCCGATCATGCGGCTATCGACGCCTAGCAGTCTGTTGAAGTCGGCACGAGTCTGCAGGCCGAACACGGCGGACTCCGAGTGCCCCAGGTCCAGCCGCCCGGTCTGGTCGAACAGCAAGTTGAGGTTCAATTCCTGTGACAGGCTCTCGTACATCTTCAGGCTCTCTCTGAAGAAGGGAATGGCCTCAGCGGTGGAGTAGTTCGCCCGCAGTATCGCCGTCGTCCGGGCGCTGCCTCCGCCGCCGACGTAGCCCCGGTCCAGCACGGCTATGTTCGTGACGCCCAGCTTGGTCAGGTAGTAAGCCGTGGCCAGCCCGTGCACGCCCGCGCCGATTATGATGATGTCGTAGCTATCCCTCGGCTCGTGCCGGGGAAAGAAGTCTGCGGTCTGGAATACCTGCATCATGCTTGCTGCACGCTCCCATTAGCGCCACTGAGGGACGCGAGCGCCTCAGAACCGATCAGCGCCATGCCGTACGCCTCCCCGGCCTCCATGAGCGACTCCCAAACGTACATGCCGTACTCCCGACCGAAATAGAGGCTGTATGAGACCAGTTCCCCCATGTCGGCCCGGACTATGAGCCCGTAAACTTCTGCCAGCGTGGTTTGGGCGCAGCCGCCATCGGGCATGCTGTTCGGGCGCAGGTCCAGGTCCGTGAGCGACGCGACCACATTTGCTGATTGCGGGCCGACCAGTTGCACAGCGGAGAAAGACGACGTCAGGTCGAACACCGAGCCGTCTTTTAGCGACCCCTCGGTCGCCGAGAGCAGCTTGCCGTGGTCGCCGGGGCTGGCCGTCAGCCAGGCCTCGGTCTCGGCCAGCCGGGCGATCAGCACTTCGACGCCTTTTCCTTCTCTCCTGGCATCCCCCGTGTTGGCGGGGACGGGTGCGTCTGACACACGGCCTATCTCCGGGACGCTGCCCAGCGTATCCAGCGCTGCCGGTACGCCGGGGCCCTGCAACCGTAGC
>CAUZIR010000221.1:0-3443 GCA_963579815.1 Dehalococcoidia bacterium | reverse complement strand
CGACGGCCTGAGCATGGCGGTTGTGGGTCCATGTCGAGGACAGCGCCGCCTGGAAAACAGCCTGAAGTTGTAGGCATGGCGCAAGGGCTCCAGCCCATGACCCCGAATTCATCCCCTCGAATCCATCTGGGGCTGCCCGTAATCTAATAACTTGGTAACCTAACG
The DNA here is from genome assembly GCA_963579815.1 of Dehalococcoidia bacterium. Taxonomy (GTDB): domain Bacteria; phylum Chloroflexota; class Dehalococcoidia; order Lucifugimonadales; family UBA2962; genus CAUZIR01. The sequence continues at coordinate 3,278 of CAUZIR010000221.1, read as the reverse complement.
CTATGAAAGACGTGTTCCAGGAAGCAAGGGCGCAGTTGTCCGGCGGCCACAAGGCTGTGGTAGCAACCGTTGTTCGCACCAAAGGTTCGACGCCGCAGAAGCCCGGCGCGAAGCTGCTTGTCCGCGAAGACGGCACCGGCGTGGGCACACTCGGCGGGGGCTGCGTCGAGGGCGACATCTGGTTCGCCGCCAAGGAACTTCTTTCCCGGGGTGGTTCCGCCCAATACCGCGAATATGAGCTAAACGAAGACCTGGCCGCAGAAGACGGCCTGATATGCGGCGGGACGATGTACTTCCTCATTGATCCCATCTACCGCCCCGAAGAACTGCTTTCCTACGCCGAAGAAATCGACGCCGCCTACGAGGGCCAGGGCTCCGTGGCGCTGGCGTCGCTTATAAAACTCCCCGGCGAGCACGACGGACCGCTACTGGCCGGGACCGGGACGGGCCGAAAGCTATTCATCCGCGAGAATGGCACCACAAACGGCACGCTCGGAACCGATGCGCTCGACAGCGACGCCGTCGGGTGCGCAATGGAACTGATGGCTCATGGACGCAACGAGTACGTCGTAGCATCCGACGGCACCGAGTACTTCATCGAGGCCTACACCACCCCGCCCAAGCTCATTTTGGCGGGCGGCGGACACGTCTCCAACGCCATCTCCCCGCTGGCCGAAAAGCTCGGGTTCCAGGTCTACATAACCGACGACAGGGCCGAGTTCGCCAACCCCGAACGCTTCCCCGGTGCGGTCGAAACCATAGTGGCCAGGCCGGAAGATGCCATTCCCGCCCTGCCCACCAACCGCAACACGTTCATCATCATCGCCACGCGCGGGCACCGGTACGATAACGTCGCCCTCGCCGCCGCCGCGGCAACCCCGGCGCGCTACGTGGGCCTGCTGGGGTCAAAGCGCAAGACCATCCTCATTTACGAAGACCTGCTGAGAATGGGCGTCTCGCTGGAGCGACTGCGCGAACTGCGTGCGCCCATAGGCCTGGACATACACGCCCGCACACCCGACGAAATAGCCATCAGCATCATGGCCGAAATGCTCATGTTCCGCCTGGGCGGCACCGGAGCCGTCATGAAGCTCGCGGACGGGCTTGTGGACAAGGCCCACGCCAAATACCTCTCGTCCGCCGGGGCATCCGAACGGATGCCCGAAGTCGCCGTCTCTCCCTCAGACTGAAATTTCCCGTTTGCTGGCGGCCCTGACTTGACCGTCTCTGCCATTCTCACGGCGGCCGGTAAGTCCGAACGCATGGGTCGGCCCAAACCCCTGCTGCCCTGGCCAACCGAGTCCGGCTCCGACGTTTCGCTTGTCGAATACCAGGTCGCCCAGCTAAAAGCCGCTGGTGTCGATGACGTCATCGTTGTACTGGGCCACAGTGCCGAACAGGTCATCCCATTCGTCACAGGCGAGCGGGTGCGCTACGTCATCAACCCCAACTATGCTGCGGGTAAGACAACCTCAATCAAGGCTGGCCTGGGCGCAGTGGATGCGTCCACCGAGCTGGTCGTCCTGCTCGCCGTGGACCAGCCCAGACCGGCATCAATCATCAGCCGGGTAATCAAGGCCCACCGCGAGAGCGGCGCGGCCGTCACCTCTCCCATTCACGACGGCAGGGGCGGTCACCCCATAGTCTTCGCCGCTCGCCTGGTCGGGGAACTGAAACAGATCGGCGAACAGAACCAGGGCATACGAGAAGTGATTGAGCGCCACCGATCAGAAGTACACCGGGTGCCAATCGAAGAGCCAAACGTGCGGCTGGACCTCAACTCCCCAGAGGACTACCGGGCGGGTTACGACTCGGTCGCCGCTGCTTACAACTAGCCGTCGTCGGCACCGTAGGCTCTGCTAGGCCTCGCCTCCCTTGCACCGGTCGCACAGGAGTTCTATCTCGATGCGATGGCCGACTATGTCGCCCGCCACCTCGGAGCCAATAGCCCTCATCAGCCGTTCAATGGTGGCGTCCCCGAACTCCTGCACCCGGCCGCAGCTCAGGCAGACGGTGTGGTGGTGGTGCTCCACCCTGGCCAGGCTGTACCTGGGGCCACCGGCGGGCATCTGCAGCTTGCACACCACCCCGGCTTCGAGCAGCAACTTCAGGGTGCGGTAGACCGTTGCCCTGCCTACTTCTGGTAGCGCCTCGCTTAGCGACTCAGCCGAAAACGCCCCGTTCTTGGCTTCGATCAGGTCTATGACGTCGAGGCGTGGCCCCGTGGCACGGTGGCCATGCTCTTGCAGGGCGGCGACCATGTACTGCACTCCGCCGCTGGTGGCTGCGGTCTCGGTCAATCGAAGCTCCGCACCGACTCGACGGTCTTTGCGTCCAGTCGGCGCACCACCGCAGCGACCAGCGCCACCAGGCCGTCGAAGTCGGACCGCTCAATCATCCCCGTGTGGCTGTGCAGGTACCGGGTCGGCACGGTGACGTTAATCGAGGGCGCACCCGAGCGGCTTTTTTGTATCTCGGCGCCATCCTCTCCATAGTCCGCGAGCACATTGAACTGGAACGGAATGCCCTCGGCCTCCGCGGTCTCTACAAACAGGTCGCGCAGCTTCAGGTTCGGCAACATCGAAGAGTCGTGCAGGAAAATGCCCGGCCCCAAACCCAGTCGTTCCTGCGCCTCATCTTTGGTGATACCGGGGTGATCCCCCGCGACGCCAACCTCCAGGCTGATGCCGATATCGGGGTTGACCTGATAACTAGACGTCTGCGCACCCCTCAAACCAACCTCTTCCTGCACAGTACCGACCCCAAACACAGTGTTGGGGCCGGGATAGGCCTTCAGGGCCTTCATCACGCCAACCATGGCGGCGCAGCCTATGCGGTCGTCCAGGGCCTTTGCCATATAGCGCTTACCCCCGGCCATCTCCACGAAGCGGCTTTCGGCCGCCACCGGGTCGCCCGGCCGAATCCCCAGGCGGGTCTCGGCGTCCTGCTTGCTCGTCGCACCCACATCCACGAACATCTCGGTGGGCTTGCGCACCTTCTTTCGCTCGTCGGCATCCATAACGTGGATCGACTTTATGCCGGTAACTCCGGGTACAGGGCCATTTCGGGTCAACACCGTCCAGCGCTGGTTGATGATGGACTGGTCCAGCCACCCGCCAAGCGGCAGGATTTTCACATAGCCGTCGTCGTCGATGTACTTGACCATCAACCCCAACTCGTCCATATGAGCCGCGAGCATCACCCGCGGCCTTTCGGACTTACCTTTCTGAGTTGCCACAAGCGATCCGATGCCGTCCGTCTCGACAGTGTCGGCAACG
>CAUZIR010000220.1:0-3466 GCA_963579815.1 Dehalococcoidia bacterium | reverse complement strand
TCGCCTGCGTCTACGCGTCTATACCTACCCCAGGGTCTTGCCTCTACCCAAGTCTACGGGGGGCGAGGAGCGAGCAGATTGTACTAAATTTCACGTTCCCTAACGCAGGGACTCCCCGGTGAGCCGCTCGTGGGCCTCGATATACCGCCCTCGTGTCCGCTCGACAATGTCCGCTGGCAGCTCCGGTGCCGGGGGTTCGTGATCCCAGCCCTGGGCGTCCAGCCAGTCGCGTACGAACTGCTTGTCGAAGTTGGGCAGGGAAGAGCCCGGCGCGTACTTCTCGGCATCCCAGAACCGGCTGGAGTCGGGGGTCAGCAGTTCGTCAATGAGCGATATGCGGCTGTCAATAACGCCGAACTCCATCTTGGTGTCGGCGATGATGATGCCGTGCTTCGCCGCGTACTTGCGGCCATACTCATAAATCTGCTTGGTCTTATCGGCGAGCACACGCGTCGTGTCCGCACCGACCATGTCCTCCATCTCGGCGATCGTCATCGGCTCGTCGTGGCCCTCTTCGGCCTTGGTGGTAGGGGTGAACAGCGGTTCGGGGAACCGGTCGCCCTCGACCAGTCCGGCCGGCATCTTGTCACCCCCGACCGTGCCTTCGCGTTTGTACTCGCTCCAAGCCGAGCCGGTGATGTAGCCGCGCACGACGCACTCAATGTCGATGCGCTCGGCCCGCCGCACGACCATCGACCGCCTGGCAATCTCCGGGTCGAGCGTTTCGTCGGCGTCCGGAGCGAAAGAGACAAGATGATTGGGAACTAGGTGCCCGGTACGGTTGAACCAGAAGACCGACAGTTGGGTGAGCACCGCGCCCTTGTCGGCGATTCCGTTGGGTAGCACCACATCGAAGGCAGAGAGGCGATCGGTCGCGACCATCAGCAGGCGGTCGGCCCCCAGGGCATAGGTGTCGCGCACCTTGCCCGAGTGGACCGGGTTCGGGAGGTCGGTCTTAATTATCGCTGGCATAGGAAGAGGCCTCTGGTTAGGTTAAGCCCGCTCGCTCGAACGTCTCGTCTACGTAGCGAACATAGTGGGCGTAGTTGAATATTTTGAACAGTTCGTCCGGCGCGATCCTCTCTGAAACCGCGGGCTCTGCCGCGGCCAGGTCGCGTAGCTCCAAGCCATCGTCGAGAGCTCGCTGGGAAATGCGCTGAACCACCTTGTAGGCGTCTTCCCGGGCCGCGCCCGCCTCGACCATCGTCAGCAGTAGCTTCTGGGAAAACACCACGCCCCGAGACCCGTCCAGGTTGGCTTTCATGCGGTCGGTGTGCACCACCAGCCCCGTCACCACTCCCGTCAGCAGGTCGAGAATGTAGTCCAGAGCAATGCACGAGTCGGGCAGTATGATGCGCTCGGCCGAGGAGTGGCTGATATCGCGCTCGCCCCACAGCGCCACGTTCTCCAGCGCCGTCACCGCGTGGCCTCTTATCAGACGAGCTATGCCGCAGATGCGCTCGGTTAGCTCCGGGTTGCGCTTATGCGGCATAGACGACGAGCCCGTCTGGCCCTCGCCGAACGGCTCTTCGACCTCTCGAATCTCGGTTCGCTGAAGGCCGCGTATTTCGGTCGCGAACTTCTCCAGCGATGCCGCTATCTGGGCCAGCGTCACGACGAACTGCGCATGTCGGTCGCGCTGGATCACCTGGTTAGAGAATGGAGCGACATCCAGGCCAACGCGCTCGCAGACGCTCGCCTCGACCGAGGGCGGAACGGTGGCGTGGGTGCCAACCGGGCCCGACAGCTTGCCTACCGACACGGACGTCTGCGCGGCGACGAGTCGCTCGCGGTGACGGCGCATCTCGTCCCACCAGATCGCCAGCTTAAGGCCGAACGTAATCGGCTCGGCATGTACCCCGTGGGTACGGCCCATCATCAGCGTTTGCTTGTGCCGAACGGCCTGAACTCGCAGCGCCTCAATCAGGCGGTCCACCTCGCTCAACAGCAGGCCCCCGGCGTCTCTCAGCTGCATGGCCGTCGCCGTGTCCCACACGTCAGAGGTAGTCAGGCCGTGGTGGAGCCAGCGACCCTCGTCACCCAGTTTCTCGGTAACCGAACTGAGGAACGCCGTCATCGGGTGCTTTGTCTCGCGCAGCACCTCGTTCAGTCGGTCCACGTCATAGGCGGCCCCGGCCACCTTTTCGGAGTCCGACTCGGGAACCAACCCCTCGACTGCCCAGGCTTGAGTTGCCGCTATCTCTATGAGCAACCAGCGGTCGTAAGACGCTTCCTGCGTCCACAGCGCGCCCATTGCCGGGCGGGTGTAACGAGGTATCAACTACCGCTCCTTCAGGCGCTTGCGGTACGCGTCGTACGCGCCCTTCGCCTTGTCGTCGGTCAGCCCGATAATCTGCGTGGCCAGGAACCCGGCGTTGCGGGCACCCCAGCTGCCTATGGCGACCGTCGCTACCGGAATACCGGGCGGCATCTGGGCGATGGCGTACAGCGCGTCCACGCCGTTCAACTCACTCGACGTCAGTGGAACGCCTATCACCGGCAGCGTCGTCCACGCAGCCACGGTGCCCGGCAGGGCCGCAGCACCGCCGGCCCCGGCGATTATCACTTGAATGCCCCTGTCACGGGCAGACGAGGCGTACTCCATCACCTTTTCGGGCGTCCGGTGCGCAGACATGGCCACCACCTCGTATTCGAGGCCCATTTGCTCAAGAACGTCGACCGTCCCCTGCATGTCGGGCCTGTCCGACTCACTACCCATCATCACTGCTACTTGAGGCATTTTGGGGAACTCCGTAATCAGATTCCGGCGGCTATGTCGGTCCGGTTGAAGGCGTCTTCGAACGTTATGGCGGCGACGCCCTCGTAGGCGGTCGCTCTCGCTGCTTCGACCGTTTCGCCGAGTGCCGAGACCGACAGCACCCGACCGCCAGCGGTCAGTAACGCTCCGTTGGATGCATCCGTACCGGCGTGGAAGACCGTTGCGCCCGGTGGCACGGCGTCCAGGCCATTGATGGGCTTGCCCGTTTCGTAGGCGTTCGGGTAGCCACCGGAGGCCATCACCACGCCCACACACGGTCGCCCGTCCCAGTCGAGCGCCAGGGCAGAAATGTCGCCCGCCGCCGTCTGGGCCAGGGCGTCGAGCAGGTCGCTGCGCATGCGGGGGAGCACCACCTGGGTCTCAGGGTCACCGAAGCGGCAGTTGAACTCAAGCACCTTCGGCCCTTCGGCCGTAACCATCAGTCCTGCATAGAGCAGGCCGGTGTAAGCGCTGCCATCTGCGGCCAGCCCGGCGACGACGGGCTCGAATATATCTCTTGTGACTTCGGCCGCCATCTCGTCGTCCCAAATTGGCGGCGGTGAGTAGCTACCCATGCCGCCGGTGTTGGGACCCCTGTCACCGTCGTGCGCTCTCTTGAAATCGGTCGCCGCGACGAGCGAGGACACCCGCTCGCCATCGACAAAGGCGAAAACACTAACCTCGCGCCCTTCGAGGTACTCTTCGACG
>CAUZIR010000219.1:0-3495 GCA_963579815.1 Dehalococcoidia bacterium | reverse complement strand
GTGGTGCCGGGGAAAGGGGCTTCTGCGCCGGTGCGGACCTCATCGAATTCGGCACCGCCCCCTCCCAGGACGTCGCCCGCCGCACCCGGCAGCGGCGCGACCTGTGGGGCCTGCTGGCTGGCCTCCGTAAGCCTCTGGTTGCCGCGTTACACGGCTACGTCATCGGGGCGGGCGTCGAAATTGCTGGCCTCAGTGACATCAGGATAGCCTCGGAAGACGCCGTGTTCGCCCTGCCCGAGGTGAGTATCGGGATGATCCCCGGCGCAGGAGGCACCCAGACGTTCCCCCGAGCCGTCGGTCTGGGACCAGGGCTGGCCCGGTTGCTGGCCGAGCGACCGGACCGCATGTCAGCGAGCGAGGCGCTCTCGACAGGGTTCGTGCACAGAGTCGTGCCACGCTCTGAGTTGAAGCGGACATCCGACGAGATCGCCGTTCAGATAGCGAACCGGGACGCACCGGCATTGAAGGCGCTGAAAACCGCCGTTCTCGACGGCCTCGACGTTCCCCTGGATGCGGGTCTTAATTTGGAGCGACGGCTGGCCCTAACCCTGTGAACGTCTCCGACCTGCTTTCGATCTCGTCGCAGATCGTCCCCGACCGAGACGCCACCGTGCTTGCTGGTAGGCGCACGTCGTACGCCGACCTCGACGTCCGGGCGTCGGCCCTGGCATCTGGATTGATCGAGTCGGGTGTAGTGCCGGGCGACAGGGCAGCCTGGATGGACGTCAACAGCGACCGCCAGGTCGAGGCGTTCTTCGGCATCGCCAGGGCCGACGCCGTCTCGGTGCCATTCAACTATCGGGCGCGGGACGACGAGCTGGCCTTCGCCATCGAAGACTCGGCCGCGACCGTGCTGTTCGTGGGCCCGAAGTATCTGGATACAGTGGTCGAATTGCGCGCATCGCAGCCCCACAGGCTGGCGTCGGTCAAGACACTGGTGGCGATAGATGGCCAGCCCCCCAAAGGCTGGACGGCCTACGAAGCGATGCTTGATCGGGCCAGCGAGCCGATAGCGGCCCGGGACGGCGACGACACCGCCATGATCCTCTACACCGCCGGAACCACCGGGCGGCCAAAGGGAGTCATGCTCACTCACGACGCCCTGACGGCGTACCCGTTGGAAAACGTCAACCCCGCCGACCCCGAGTTCGCCCAGCGCACGCTGCTTTCCGTGCCGCTCTACCACGTCGCTGGTGTGCAGGTGTTCCTCTCCTCCATCTACGGCGGCCGGACGCTGGTAGTCGAGCCCCAGTTCGAGCCCGGGAACTGGCTACGCTTGGTAGAAGACGAGCGCGTCACCAGGGCGACCGTGGTTCCGACCATGCTCAAAATGGCGATAGAACACCCCGACTTCGCCAGCCGGGACCTTTCGAGCTTGCAGATACTCACCTACGGTGCCGCGCCCATGCCTCACAATGTCATCGAGGCGGCCATCACCCGTATGCCTGGGGTTCGGTTCATCAACGCCTTCGGCCAGACCGAGACCGGCGCGACCATCACCGCCCTGCCGCCAGAAGACCACGACCTCACCGGCGACCCCGAAGTGGTCGCCAAACGCAAGCGTCGGCTCGGCTCAATCGGCCTGCCCCTGGACGACGTGGAAGTCCGGGTAGTCGACGAAGACGGCGAACAGGTTGCCGAGGGCGAGGTGGGTGAGATAGTCGCCCGTGGCCCCCGGCTAATGAAGGGCTATTGGCGTCGAGACGACGCCACGGCCGAGACCATGCAGGGCGGCTGGTTGCACACCGGCGACCTGGGCTGGGTGGACGAAGACGGCTACGTCTACCTGTCGGGAAGGGCGAAAGACTTCATCAAACGGGGCGGCGAAATGGTCTCGCCCGAAGAGGTCGAGGCCGTCTTGCGCGAGCATCCCTCGGTCGAAGACGCCGCAGTAATCGGCATCCCGGACGCCCACTGGGGCGAATCGGTGCGAGCCGTCGTAGTCGCAGTGTCGGGCCGGGAAGTGGATCAAGATGAGCTGGTCGGGCACTGCCGGGCGAAGCTGGCCAGCTTCAAAAAGCCTGAGTCCGTCGTGGTCATCGACGAACTGCCCCGCAACGCCCTGGGCAAGGTGCTAAAGCGCGAGCTACGAGAGCGCTTCGGGAAGTAGCAGGCCTGCCCGAACTAGTCGATCTTCTCGAACCCCGTGTACGGGTGTAGCACCTCGGGGATGGCGATAGAGCCGTCGGGCTGCTGACCGTTCTCTAAAATCGCGATCATGACCCTCGGCAGCGCCAGTCCAGACCCGTTGAGGGTATGCGGGTGCACCGTCTTGGCGCCCTTCTCTGGGCGATAGCGTATGGCTGCGCGGCGCGTCTGGTAGTCGTCGCAGTTCGAACAGCTACTCACTTCCAGCCACTCGCCGCTCCCTGGCGCCCACATCTCCACGTCGTATGTGCGCACCGCCGAAAAGCCGAGGTCGCCGGTCGATAGTTCGAGAATGCGATAGGGCAGCCCCAGCCGCTGAATCAGGTCTTCGGCGTCGCCGACCAGGTTCTCCAGTTCGGCATCCGAGTCGCCGGGGTGGACGAACTTGTACATCTCCACCTTGTCGAACTGGTGCACCCGCTTAATCCCACGGGTATCTCGTCCAGCGGCCGACTTCTCCCGCCTGAAACATGGCGTGTGGGCGACGAACCTGGCGGGAACCACCCCCGGGTCTAAAATCTCCCCGGCGTACATGCCTGTTATCGGCACCTCGGCCGTGGGGATGAGCCACAGGTCGTCCTCTTCGTCGTGGTACATGGTGTCGGCGAACTTTGGCAGGTGCCCGGAGCCCGTCACAGTGTCGGTGCCGACGAGGTACGGCAGATACATCTCGGTATAGCCGTGGTCGTCCGTGTGCACGTCCAGCATCCACGACACCAGCGCCCTTTGCAGCCTTGCGCCCTTGCCCCTCAAGGCATAGAACCGGGAGCCCGATATGCGCGCCCCGGCGGGCAGGTCGATGATGCCCAGCCGTTCTCCCAGGTCCCAGTGAGGTATGGCCTCGAAGTCGCGCTCGACAATGTCTCCCCATTCGCGCACCACAACGTTGTCCGACTCGTCCGTGCCTTCTGGGACCTCTGGCCGGGGCAAGTTGGGTATCGCCAGAAGATACTCGCGGATCTGCTCTTCCACCTCCCGCGACTCCGCCTCCAGCGCCTTGATCCGGCCGGAGACGCCGCGCATTTCTTCGATCAGGTCCTGTGGCGGCGGCTTGGCCTGGCCAATCTCCTTGCTCACGGCATTGCGGCGGGCGCGCAGCTCGTCGGCCTCGCCTTGGATGGCTCGCCTACGGGCGTCCAATTCGAGCACGCGGTCTATGGGCGCATCCTCACCTCGCCTGCTAAGTGCGAGCTTAACGGCGTCAGGGTCGGAGCGAATCTGGTCGATGTCGAGCAATTGAGCGGGCCTCCAGCTACAGGCAGCCAGTATATCGCCGCCAGCCACGCCCCCGGCTCTCACCTAGCCTGGCGCATGAGAACGCGAACCTGACCGGCTCAGCCTGTGAGA
>CAUZIR010000218.1:0-3527 GCA_963579815.1 Dehalococcoidia bacterium | reverse complement strand
GGGCGCTAAAGCCGCCAGTGACATCCGCACGGCGAGAACAACGCGCCTCGAGCGTTGCAGAGATTGTTGTCTATGCCTTAAACGTCATTGACAACTACCTCCGTGTTATGGGATGAGATTGATGTGAGTCGGAGCCTGGCAGTCGGTGTGTTCTTGCTGCTGGCGTTTTCCGCGTCGGCGGTCAGCCAGGTCCATGCGGCGCCGGCCTTCAGTGAATCTATTGCTCTTAACACCAACGCCGAGACCGACTCGGGGAATGACGACTTTCCTTTCATTGTCGGCGATCGCAATGGTCGCTGGGTATCGGCCTGGTCGTCGGCCGACACGCTGGGTGGCAGCGTGGGCAGCGACAGCGACATCCTGGTGGCCACTTCTTTCAGCAACGGTTCGTCCTGGACCGCCCCCGTGCCCCTGGCCGCCTATTCGGCTTCTGATGTCGACCTCGATGACGACGTTACCATCGAGACCGACGGGGAGGGTACCTGGATCATTGCCTGGTCGTCGGAGTATTCGCTGGCCGGCTCGGCGGGAAACGACAGGGACCTGTTTTTTGTGATCTCCAATGACAACGGCAACAGCTGGAGCTCACCGGCGTTGCTCAACACCAACGCCAACAGCGACGCCGGCGATGACCGGCGCCCGTCGCTGATCAACGACGGGCAGGGACGCTGGATGGTGGCCTGGGAATCGAACGAAACCCTGGGTGGCTCCCAGGGCCTGGATTACGACATCTTCTACTCGGTGTCGCTCGACAGTGGGGCGAGCTGGAGCGCGCCCTCGGCTCTCAACACGCTCTCGGAGCTGGACTCGGGCAACGATGTGCACGCTGACCTGTTCTGGGAGCCGGCCGGTCTTGTTGTTGCGGTGTGGATGAGCGCCGAGGATACGATGGGGGCGGGCAGTGACTTTGATATCGCGGTTTCGCGGACGGTTAACTTTGGTGATACCTGGGCGGCACAGAGTTTTCTCAACGGAAACGCAGCCGACGATCGTCTTAACGACAGCTATCCGGAGATGGCCGGTGATGGGCAGGGCAATGTGCTGGTGGCCTGGCAGAGCCAGGATCGTTTCGGGGGCACCCTGGGGCATGATTGGGACGTGATGTTTTCGTTCTCTGATAACCAGGGCGCGACCTGGGCCTGGCCCGGGCCAGTGAACTCTGCGGCCGGCAGCGACGGAGGCATCCACGACAGGCGTCCGACGGTGGCCACCGACGGACTGGGGACCTGGCTGGTTGCCTGGGAGTCTAATCACGATCTGGGCGGCGCGGCGGGTGCGGATTTTGACATCCACTACGCGGCGTCTACCGACGGGTCTAACTGGTCAAGCAGTGCCCTCATCGATTCCCAGGGCGGGCTGGATATCGGCCACGACTACCACGTGGAGCTGGCCTGGGACGGGTTGAACTGGTTGGCCACCTGGTCGTCCTGGGACGATCGCATCGGCACGGTGGGTATCGATACCGATATCTTCGTGACTCCCAACGACGGGGCCTGTACCGAGCTGCCCCGGGGGAATTGCCGCACCCCCTATTTCATCCGGCAAGGAATGTTGCAGGTGGTCTACGGTAAGAAAGAGAGCAGGGACAAGTTGGTCTGGAAGTGGCAGCGCGGATTCGCCACCTCGATTGAAGATTTTGGAAACCCCGACACCGTGCACGGCTTGAGCCTGTGCGCTTACGACTCCTCGGGGCCCGGCGGTGTCTCGCGACTGGTGTACTCGGGCATGGTCGCGGCCGGTGGCTTGTGCCATTCGGCTCCCTGCTGGCGCCCGAACAGTGGCGACGAAGGATGGCGTTACAAGAATTCTGACACCGGCCCGTCGGGTATACAGACCGTTAAGCTCAAGCCGGGTGGACACGGACAGGCGAATATCAGGATCAAGGGAAAGGGCGCCTCTCTCGATCTACCGCTGTTGCCGTTGTTTCCGGAGGTCCTGGTGCAAGCCCGCTCAGCAGCCGGCACCTGCTGGGAGTCTACTTTTACGACACCGGTGATAAGCAGCTCGACCCGTTTCAAGGCCAGGTCTGACTGAAGACCTGCCGGCAAGCGCAGCAGGCATAGAGAAGCCACCCGCAGCCGCTTCACCCGGGTGGATGGTGGTCATAATTGGCCCCCGTGAGGGGGAGTGTTCCGGCCGTTGCCGCGGCGCATGGTGGCGCTCTCAATTCGCCCCATCCGGGGGGCATTTATACCTTTCCCCTGCTTTCGCCCCCCCCGCCTGGGTTACATTTCGAGCTAGCGTCCGGAAGCCCGTTGACAACAGGGACGATCCACCTCCGTGCTTGCTATGCGGCCTCGTTTTTCGTGGCCGGCAGGGTACAGGGTTGATAACGGGTAGTGCGTATCACAGACGCACCGGCCCGGTGACATCTCGACTTTTTCGTTACTGTCGCCGAGTTGGGCTTTCCGTTGCCACGGTAGTGGCCGCGGGGGCGCTCTTGTGCGCGCCGACGGTGTCGCTTGGGTCTCTCCCGCTGCCCCACGAACTGCCGATGGTCTTCGAGGAGAACCTCGGGCAGGCAGCCGACAACGTCCAGTTTCTCGCCCGCAGCAAAGGCTACACTGTCTTTTTCACGCCGACCGAAGCGGTGCTCATTCTTCGCTCCAACGGCGGCGACCAGGCTGGCGATAATACGGTTTCGCTGATCAGGATGAGGCCGACCGGAAAGCGCAAGACGCCGCGCCTGGTAGGCGAAGCGCTGCTACCCGGAAAGGTGAACTATTTTGTAGGCGAGCAGGCCAACTGGAAAAAGGGGCTGCGTCTTTACGGACAACTCAGGTACGAGGGCATTTACCCCGGCATAGACCTGGTGTTCTACGGCAACAGTGGTCTCCTGGAGTACGATTTTGTCGTGGCGCCGGGAGCTGACCCGGACCTGGTATCGATAGAATTCGACGGCGCCCTGAGCACGGGCATAGGGCCAGCCGGTGACCTGCTTCTGGGCACTTCTACGGGCGTGCTCACCATGCGACGGCCGGTGGCCTGGCAGGGCAAGGGCGCAGATCGCCGCGGCGTGCCCGCGGCTTTCTACCTCGAGAGCGGCGGCAAGGTAGGCTTTGCACTGGGTGACTGGGATCGCAGCCGCGAGCTGATCATAGACCCGATACTCGACTACTCGAGCTTTCTCGGCGGCGGTTCGGGTGACGAAGCCTACGACGTGGCGATAGGGCCAACGGGCGATCTCTACGTGGTGGGTAAAACCATCTCGACTGACTTTCCCCAGGTGTCGGCTTGTCCTGACTGCGTGGCAAACTCGGCGGCCCACGACGCCTTTGTGGCCCGCATCGACCCGTCCCTGTCCGGTGCGGCGTCGCTCGTGTACGCCACCTACCTGGGCGGCGGCGACACCGACTGGGGGCTGGGCATCGCGGTAGACTCATCGGGCAGCGCCTTTGTAACCGGCAAGACCGATTCGAGTAACTTTCCCACGGCATCGCAGGTGGGAAACCCCTTCCAGGACAACAGCAACGGCTCACAGGGATTCGAGGCCTTCGTGACCAAGCTGTCGGCCAATGGTTCGGCGA
>CAUZIR010000217.1:0-3538 GCA_963579815.1 Dehalococcoidia bacterium | reverse complement strand
ACTTTCAGGTTCGGTTCGATCTCTTCGGCGGTGCGGGCAGCCACTTCCGCCTTGCCAGCTCCCACGTCAGAGCCCCGGAAGAGCACGGACCTGGTGAGGTTGTGTGTCTCTATTCGGTCCGGGTCCGCGAGGAGCAGAGTACCCAGCCCGGACAGCGCCAGGTTCTTGATGATCTCGTTCCCCAGCGCCCCGGCGCCTATGACCATGACACGACTCTGGCGCAGAACGTCCATGTCCCAGCCAAGCTCTCGCAGCCGTGTGTAGCGCTCGGCGTCTCCCGTCATGGGCTGAGGAAAGCCATTACGGGGCGCCCGACTGGCCGCCCTGCTGGCCGATCTGAACCCTGGGCACCTTGAAGACGGCGTCCCGTCTGTCCCAGAACTCTGTCGCTTTGGTGCACCTCGGGCATGTCTGCATGCGCTGCCACGTCGCCCGGTAGCAGTACGTGTAGCAGGCGGTGCAGCGAACCACGTCCGAGCCTGGTTTGAGGGGTTCGCGAGTTACCGGGTCGACCACCGACGGCAGGTCGAGGCCGGGCCAGTCCAGCGTTATCTCTGTCGCCCCTTCACCGGGGTCTTCGGCGTAGAACAGCGACAGACGTTGTGCGCCCCAGTTGGCAAACTCTACGTCGGAGAATCGGAAAGTCCCCCGGTCTCCAGCCCGCTCGACGGCGGTCTTGAGACCGGGCAGGCGAAGGGAAACCAGCTTGCCGGGCGAGGCCTTGCCGGTTAGTTCGATCTTCTTCGCCTCCATGGTCTCGCCTTCCAGCGGAGACACCACCTCGATGGGTCTGAGGCTTTCTACGGTAAAACGTGCTGCGCGTGAGACCTGCTCGGCCGTCGAGTCGGTGACGGCCAGCGAGTGTTCGCCCGAAGCCAGCTTCACCTCGGACATGGCCCATGCGTGGTCGGCCCCCACTTCGGCGGTCTGGTCGGGGAGCCCCGGCATTTTCAGCAAGATTGTGTGGCCCGGGTTGCCTGTGCCGGCCACCACCACGCTGCGGCCTTCTATAGACGAGCCGTCCATGGGGAAGCGAATACGCACCTGCTCGACCAGCGACCGGGTGACCCGTACTCGTCGGTCAGCAGTTGCTCTGTTGGGGCGGATCGGTGCGCCTTTGGACCGCTGAATGCGGATCATACGCCTACCCGGTACTGCGCCGGACCGCTAGGCCGGTCGGTTATTGGGCAGGTCACGGGGCCAGCGGTACGCCGATGTCGTAGAGGCGGCTCACCAGCGCAGCGATGCCCAGGTACGCGCCCATTGCCACGGCAAGGCCGACAGCCACGAACCCGACAGGCCGTACAGCGGACTTAAAGAAGGCGAATACGTCTTTCACCCGCAGCCGCCATGTCGTCCACATAACGCGGCGGGAAAGGGCCGACAGCTTCGCCTCTTCGCCCTCGTCGGATATGGAGGTGACGACGTTCCTTACCCCCATGCAGATTTCGAGTTCGTGCCACGAACCGGCATGCGAGATTTCGTGTGCGAGCTTACGCGCCAGGGTATGGGCGATCCGCGTGCGCAGTGACGCCTGTGCCTCGGCGACCTGGATGGCGGGGATCATAGTTACATAGTCGTCGGAAAACTCCCTGGCGAGCATGGATGCATCCAGCAGTTTTTCCGGGCGGCCCACGGGCACTCCACCGATGATTTCTTGCAGCAGAACTCGCTCTATGGTCCGGAGAATCTCCGCGGGAAGCTGGCTCAGGCGCGGACTACCGGCACTCTCACCCAGTTCGGGGGTCATTGTCCAGATGGTCAGAGCCTCGTGCAGCATCTGTTTGCGGTCGGCGCGCTGCAGGCTCATATCGAACAGTCGGTTGACCCGCATCCACACTGCGCTGCACGCGCCATCGATGAACTGGCGTCTCAGCGACTTGTTGATGGCCCGCCGGTCTGACCCAGGGCAGGAGCCGATTGTTTCGATGACCTCCAGGGCCAATTCCAAGTCCGCCGGGTTGGGGCCAACGCCGCGAGACTCGTCTCCTGGCTGACCCACGTCGAGCACGGAGGTAACGAAGGACTCCAGGCCCTCGCACACGTTGGTGGCCACCACGGCGATGCGCTCGTCGTTCGGGGCTGTTTGGGAAA
This sequence comes from Dehalococcoidia bacterium, assembly GCA_963579815.1. Classification (GTDB taxonomy): domain Bacteria; phylum Chloroflexota; class Dehalococcoidia; order Lucifugimonadales; family UBA2962; genus CAUZIR01. The sequence goes on along the minus strand of CAUZIR010000217.1, from coordinate 1,444 downwards.
CGCCTCGAAGCTGGTCGACCACGTCGAGGGTCTGTTGCAAGGTGAGGTTGACCGGCTCGGACTCGTCCTGGCCCAGTCGCTCTTCTATGCGGGTAAGTGCGCTCTCAAAGCCTTCGAGGCCGAAGAGGTTTTCGTTGACCTCGCGCTTGAGCGTCTCAAGGTCTTCGTCGCGCGGACCAGCAGGAAGACCGTCTATGTCGGTGTCCAGCAGGTCGCGCAAATGCGCTATGCGGTCTTCGACGTTGGTAAGCCGCCCCGCAAGTTCGAACTTGTGGCGAAGCTGCGAGACGGTACGCTCGCGGTCTTGCCGCTGCTCGCTCAGTTCCAGGGTTTCCATCGGATATCCCCTCTCTAGTGCTGGCCCGAGTTAATCGGGCTTTGCTGGCAAGCTGCGTTTGGACAGCCAGACAGCCTCTCTCTACAACCGCCATGCGCCGGGACCCCACACCCCGGGCAGTTGTGCCACTCCTCGTGCCCTGTCAGGGGGCCGCTGCAATAAGGGCACTCGCCTTCGGTTGACTCTATCGCGACGAGTTCACCACTGCCAGTTTTCGCTGCGCTCATGGTACCGGGCTCTGATTGTTCCCCTTCTGCTATAAGGGGTTGCTCAGTCTCGACCCTTATTTTAGGCAATAAGGAGCCTTCTGTGTCCGATGGCCCGAGCGGACCGACGAAATGGCCGCTCAAATCACGCTCGCCATATCGCAGCGACACGGCCGTCCCGTCGGGGCTAAGGCCTACATACAGAGAGCGCGCATCCCCCATTTCGATGGCCTGCCCGTCTTCTGTGCCATGCAGCGCACCCACCGCCGATGCGGGCCTCCCACGCCGGAAGTCTGCGGGCAGGACCCGGTCTACGTAGATCCAGTCGGTACCCTGCCTGCTGTTTCTCGTACCCACGAGCCATCCGGACCCGAACGTCCGGGAACGAACGGCCTTGGCAGCCGCCGCAGACAGGAATATGAGAGGCTCACCGCCGGTCACGTGCCCGGTCAAGCGCCAGTCGGCGTCGGGCAGGTCGAGCGGGAACTCACCCCCAAGAGATGGAGCGCAGAACAGCTGGGACTCCCCGAACGTTGCGATTTCTTCTCTGTACTTTCGGAACCAACTTGATGCTCGCTTGTTCCCGACGCTGTTGGCCGGGCGACCAAGCAGGCCGCTAAGCCGTCCGGTGTCGGCTCTCATCCCCACGAGCGTTTCAGTCAGGGCGCCCACCAGCGCCGTCACGCTGGGGGCTTGTTCCCGTTCCGGCTCGGGCCACACCAGGCCCGGCGGCCATACCTGGCACTGTGCCTGAAGGTTGGGGTGGAATATTGCTGTAAGCCAGGTAACGGTGGGCCGCTGACGGGGGAAGTCTGAGGGCAGGTACATGAGGGCCTGGTGGTGCCCGCTGACAACAACGAGGCGTTCGTTCGTCCCATTGCACTCGATAAGGCCGCCGAAG
>CAUZIR010000216.1:0-3541 GCA_963579815.1 Dehalococcoidia bacterium | reverse complement strand
AACCGCACCGGAACCCCTGCGAGGTCCCCGCCATCCACTGCGTCGGGGTCTCCGTGCAGCGTGTGAATGGCGGCGGCCGACAGGTTGCCCCCGGCGGAGTCACCGCTGACGATCAGCCGCTCGGCGTCTCCCTGGAAGCTGCCGATGTTCTGAGTTATCCAACGCGCGGCGTATATGACGTCCTCCGGGGCGTTGGGGAACGGCCGCTCCGGGGCGAGAGAGTAGTCGAGGTTCACCACCACAAAGCCCTGTTCGGCCATGCGCATCGTCTTGCGTCGTACCCCAACGGTCGAGCCCACGGCCCAGGCACCGCCGTGAATGTAGAGCATTACCGGGAACGGCCCGTCGCCGTGGGGCACATAAATTTCGGCGGTCAGGTCCCAGCCGTCACGCTTCCTGATAAGGACGCGCTCGTGCGTCTCGGCGACGCTGGGCATGTCGGTGTTGAGGTGGGAGAAGTCCAGCGCTTCCCTTATGAACGGCAACTCGTCAATCGACTGAAGGGCCGGTAGATCAAGTTCCATACCGGCCAGTAACGATAGCCAGTTGTTGTTGTTTGGGTTCGGCACTGTTTGCTCCTATTGCTCGCTGCCGGCTCTGGCCGGCGTTTGCCCCAGTTCGGTCAACATGGGTGCTGTTGACTCGCCCAGTTTAGCGCGGGCCACAACGGGCAATTTCCGCGAGGGGGCTTATTACCTCACCGGCGGCGTCCCATAGGCGCTCGTGAGTATGTGAACGCGAGCACAAACGCCTTGTCCGAGCCATACTCGTCTGGTATTATTCGACCAATGTTTGATCACGATGTACTCGTAATAGGAGCTGGCCTTGCGGGCATGCGTGCCGCACTGTCAGCAGCTCAAAACGGCGTCGACGTTGCTGTCGTCTCCAAGGTTTACCCGGTCCGCAGTCACTCCAACGCCGCCCAGGGAGGCATTAACGCCGCCCTGACCGACCGCGGTGACAAGTGGGAAGACCACGCCTTCGACACCATCAAGGGTTCGGATTATTTGGCGGACCAGGATGCAGTAGAGGTGATGGCACAAGAAGCCGGTGCGGAAGTCATCGGTATGGAGCACATGGGCGCTGCCTTCAACCGGGATGAGAACGGCCGACTGGGCGTCCGGAATTTTGGGGGTCAGCGAGACGCACGTACTTTCTTCATCGCCGACTTCACCGGCCAGGCTTTGTTGCACGTACTGCACGAGCAGGTTCTCAAATTAGGCGTCCGCGTCTACGAGGAGTGGTTCGTAACGACTCTTGTCATGGACGAGGGCCGCTGCACCGGCGCCGTGGCCATGGACATGCGTACCGGCGAACTCCACTACATGCGGGCCAAGGCCGTCATCATGGCGTCAGGTGGTCTGGGTAGGGTTTTCGAGCCGAGTACCAACGCACTCATCTGCACCGGCGACGGCATCGCCCAGGCCTATCAGGCCGGGGCCGGGGTAATGGACATGGAAATGGTCCAGTACCACCCGACTACCCTTAAGAACAATGGCGCGCTCATGTCGGAGGCCGCTCGCGGAGATGGCGCGTACCTTCTCAACTCCGAGGGGGAGCGCTTCATGGAGCGCTACGCCCCCAACATGATGGAGCTTGCTTCGCGAGACGTGGTCTCGCGGGCCGAGCAGACCGAAATCAACGAAGGTCGGTCCATCGACGGCTGCGTCCTGCTCGACGCTCGCCATCTCGGCGAAAAATTCATCGACGAACGGTTGGGTCAGATTCGTCAGCTGGGCATCGACTTTGCTGGCAAGGACCTCGCCATCGAGCCTGTGCCCATCCGGCCGGGCATGCACTACATCATGGGCGGCATCAAGGCCAACGTCGACGGCCGTACCAACATCTCAGGGCTCTACGCCGCAGGTGAGACCGCCTGCGTCAGCGTTCACGGCGGCAACAGGCTCGGTGCGAACTCGCTGCTCGACACGCTCGTGTTCGGTCGCCGGTCCGGGGTGCACGCCTCAGAGTGGGTAAAGAGCCAGCCAGCATCGACCGGAGATGCTTCCGTCGAAGGCGCGGAGAACGCGCGGTTGCAGGCCATTCTCGACCGTAAAGACGGCGAACTGTTCGGCCCGGTACGCACCGCGTTGGGCAAGACCATGGACAAACACCTGGCGGTCTACAGGGACCAGGCCGGTATGGAAGCGGCCCGGGCCGACCTTGTTGAACTGCGCAAGCGCTTCGAGGGCGTCGTCGTCCACGACAAGGGACGCGTTTTCAATACCAATCTGATATTCACACTGGAGTTGGGCTTCATGCTCGACTGCGCCGAGACCATCATCGCCGGGGCACTGGAGCGCAAAGAGAGCAGGGGAGCGCACACCCGAACCGACATCCCCGACCGCAACGACGCCGAGTGGCTCAAGCACATCGTGGTTACCAAGGGTCCCGAAGGCCAGGACACACCGAATATCGAGTACGTCCCGGTCACCATCACTCAATGGGAACCGCAGGAGCGCAAGTACTAATGGATGTCGCGCTAAACGTTAGACGTTACGATCCCGAGGCCGATAGGCCGGAGTCCTACTACCAGGAATTCGCCCTGGAAGTAGACGAGACCACCACCGTGCTCGACGGCCTCATAAAGGTTCGCGAAGAGGTGGACGGCACGCTCGCACTCCGGTGTTCCTGTCGCAGCGCCATCTGCGGCTCCTGCGCCATGAAGGTGAACGGCAAAGGGGTGCTCGGCTGCACCACCAAGTTCATCGACGTCATGGGCCCGGAAGGCGCCGCAGTCACTGTCGAGCCGGCCGGCAACATGGGGCTGATCAAAGACCTCGTCGTCGAGTTCGACATGCACTGGGACAAAATCAAGGCCGTCGAGCCCTGGCTCAAGCCCAGCGGCCCGGTGCCCGAGGCCGAATACCTCACGTCTGACAAGGAGATGCTCCACCTCGCGGGCGTTATGGGCTGCATCCAGAGCGGCGTGTGCACCTCGGAATGCACCGTCCTGGAGATCGACGAAAACTTCCTCGGCCCCGCAGCCCTGGCGAAGGCCTACCGCTTCGTGGCCGACCCCAGGGACGACGCAGACGTTGACCGACTGGGCCAACTCAACCGTTACGGCGGCATCTGGGACTGTACCCGCTGCATGAAGTGCGTCGAGTCCTGCCCCAAAGACGTCGATCCCATGGGCCGCATCATGGCCATGCGCGAACTGGCAATGGTGGCCGGTTACACCGACAACAACGGTGCCAGCCACGCCACCGCGTTCTACGACATCGTCAAACGCAACGGGCTGCTAAACGAGTTCTGGCTCACCCTGAGGACCTTCGGCATGTTCAACATTCCGGAAATGCTCAAGCTGGCCCCGATAGGCATCAAGGCATTCTTCCGGGGGAAAATGCCGCCCATAACCTTCGACAAAATTCCCGAACCCAAATCCGTCACCCGCATCTTCGAGAAGGTAGAGGGTCGCAACAAGTGAAGTACGCCTTTTACCCCGGTTGCGTGGCCCGAGGGGCCACCCCCGAGTTGTACACGTCCACCATTGCGGTGTGTGAAAAGCTCGGCATTGAGCTAGAGACGACGTCTATGG
>CAUZIR010000215.1:0-3544 GCA_963579815.1 Dehalococcoidia bacterium | reverse complement strand
CCTTTGCCCGGGTCACCATTTCGTCTATACGGCTCTCGAACGGCTCCCTGGACGTGTCCCTGTAGATAAGTCCCAGCGGAACCCCGGTGCCCTGCACCAGAGCTCGGGCGGCATCGAGGTTTCCGGGGTCGTGGTCCTCGGGAACTGCCCAGGCCATCGGCTCAATGCCCTTCTTGACGCTGCCTTTGAGCAGTTCGTAGGTGTCGTTGTAGGTGGTGCACGGCGATTGGATGTGCACGATGGAGAATCCGGGGTGCTCCATGCCTTCAACGATCATCCGGGTCACGTCTTTGACCTTCGAGGACAGACCCGAGGCCACATACGACACTCCGAGCGTGAGGTAGAGGGACAGCGGGTGCACCTGTTCCTCCAATTTGCCGAAGGGGGTAGAGCTGGTCACCATGCCCTGCTCCGAAGTAGGCGACGACTGACCCTTGGTGAGGCCATACACGCCGTTGTCCATTACCACGGCGCAGATGTTCAGATTGCGGCCCGCCTGGGGCGCGATGTGCTCCATGCCAATACTGAGGAAGTCGCCGTCCCCGGCAACGGCCATGACGTTCAGTTCCGGCCGGGCCATCTTCACTCCCATGGCAATGGGCAGCGAGCGACCGTGAATGCCGTGGAATCCGAAGGGCTGCTCGCCCTCCAGCAGGTGCACCATGTTGCCCGAGCAGCCGATACCGGCGATAACAACGGTGTTCGACATGGCCTGCCCGGTAGCGACATTACGTTGCTGTACCGCTGCCTCTATAGCCCTGCGGACTCCAAAATCACCACAACCGGGGCACCACTTAAAGTCGTATTCCGGGTTCTTTGCGCTCAAGCCGTCACTCCTTGCTCTCTGGGCCCGCTGGGCTTGCTTGCTGCCGAGATACGGTCCACCAAGTCGCCCACCTTGAAGGGCAGTCCAGTGTACTGGGTTATAGACTCCGCCTTCACCCCGTAGGAGCGCAGGATGCTGGAGAACTGGCCCTGGTAGTTGAGTTCCGGCACCAGTACGAGGTCTTTGCGACGTAGCTCCGCGAGCATTTCGGGCGGCAACGGGTTAAGGAACATGGTGTAGTACCAGCCAATGTCCTCACCGCTCGCAACCAACCGTTCGTAGGCTTCTCTGGCTGGTCCTTTAGAACCGCCCCAGGGCACTACGGCGACGACAGAGTCGGTGTTTTCGGCTTCGAAATCGCCGTCTTCAAGCAGTTTGATCTTGCTCCAACGCCGCTCAGTCATCTGCACGTGCCGGGAACCGAGGTGTGTGGTATCGCCCATGCCATCGTGCTCGCTACCGTTCGCCACATAACCACCGGGTCCACCCGGTATGGGCATGGGCGAGACTTCGCCGGACTCGTAGCGCTGATAGCCGTTGTCGCCCGAATAGGTGAGCCGATTTTCCACCGGAATTTCATCGACGTTGGGCTTGGGGATGTTCTGGTTACGCTCCGACAATGCGTGCTCACTAAGCACGACCACCGGGCCCTGGTAGCGCTCGGCCCAGTTGAACGCGTGCACCGCAGCGTAGAAGCACTCCTCCACGGTACCGGGGGCGATGAGGGGCAGCTTGACGTCGCCGTGCGCCGGGTACATCGACCCGAACAGGTCCGACTGCTCCGTCTTGGTCGGCAGTCCGGTGGCGGGTCCGCCCCGCTGCACGTTTACTACCACCAGGGGAATTTCGGCCATCCATGCCAGGCCGAGGCCCTCACTCATCAGTGAAAAGCCGGGACCCGCAGTAGCGGTCATCGCCTTTTTACCGGCGAAGCCTCCGCCCAGTAGCGCGGTGATGGACTCTATCTCCGAACTGACCTGGTAGACGAACTTGCCGGGGGCGGGAGCGTTTCGCTCCATCCAAATGAGTATCTGCGTCGCCGGGGAAATGGGGTACCCGGCGTAGAAGTTCATACCGGCGTGCATGGCACCCAGACACACGGCCGTGTTCCCGTTCACCAGTATCTGCTCGTAGTCCGGCGGTTCCGGGCTCGCCAGTTCACCAACGCTGAACCCGCTCACCTCCGCCTCTGCCCTACCAAGGCGCATCGCTTCGAGGTTGGATCTGATGATCTCTTCGTCGTTCGGCCTTCCCCGAGTGAAGCGCTTGGTTACGAACTCGTCGAAAATTTCCTGCCGCATGCCCACCAGATGGGCGAGCGCGCCGATCACCACCATGTTGGCGGCCCGGGCGTTACCTGTGGACTTGGCCAGTTCGTCGAAGTTCATTCCGAACGAATGCTTGTCGTCGTCTAGCTCAAAGTCCCCGGAGTTGTAGACGATCACGCCGTCGTCACCCACCTCACCGTGATGGGTCTCGTAAGCCGCCTCGTTAAAGCACACCAGCACGTCGAGGTGGTCGCCGGAACTGAGGACGGGGGACGTGGATATGCGCGTCTGGGTCCAGGTCGGCCCTCCCATAATCTGGGAGGGGAACGTGGCAAACGTCTGGGCGTGGTAGCCGGTCTGTGTGGCGGCCTGCGCCAGTCCTTCGGCCGAGGTCACAACCCCCTGGCCGCCTTCGCCCGCGAATCGGACGACGAAGTCGCTCTTCTTCAATGCGCTCTCCATCACGGAATCGGATGAATGGGGCTGTTCCTACAGAAAAGGACGTCGCACACCCGGCGGAGCCCATGACAGACGGGTAGACGCTAGCTTCGACGATATCAGCAGAAATTTGCGGGTGTCAATGAGCTAGCCACTCCCGTTAACGTGGTGTTACAGGCGTCTGTTCGATGGTGGGACCGGGGTGGAGGGCCTCTATATCTGTAGCACGAATATAGGAGCAATTGGCATTCGCACAACACATGTTGTTACGGTGTAACAAACAGGGTCAGTCTTGAACGACGTACCCAAAACCCAGCGAACAAATAACAAGAAACACCACGTCGAAAACACCCAGAATGGGTAGCCACTGGATGGCGTCGCCCCACGGCTCGCCCGTAATTGCTGGCCTGGAAGCCTCCACCGCCGCCACTATTACCGGCACCGCTATGGGCACTGGTATTTACCGCCATTGCCGAGAACAGCGTGCCGACTGCGGCTATGCCGAGGGTTGCCAAAAGCGCTACCGGTATGAACTCCGGCGCCGCCAGCGGCAGGTTGTAGATGACCGCGAATATGGGGAAGGTCACCACTTCTACCGCGATCATGAAAACGAAGATCGACAGAACTTTACCCAAGTAAATCGAGTCTCTGCCCGCGGGGGTTAGCAGTAGCGACTGCATACCGCCCCGCTCCTTTTCCACCGCGAAGCTCCGTGTGAGGCCGAGTACGCCACCAAACGTGAAGGCGACCCAGAGAATGCCCGGCGCGACCACCGCGACGTTCTGGGGCGTCGGGTTGAGGGCAAAGTTGAACACGACTATCGACAGTAGTGCGAACACAAACACCGACACCAGCGTGTCCTTGGTGCGCGTCTCCAGCACCACGTCTTTCCACAGCACGGCCGTCACCGGCCAGCGCAGCAGACGATCCAGCAGAGAGGTCATCGTGATTCCCCCGAATGCTTGAGGTACAGCTCCCGCAACGCTTCCGGGCTTGTTGTGTTCGCCTTGCC
>CAUZIR010000214.1:0-3547 GCA_963579815.1 Dehalococcoidia bacterium | reverse complement strand
CGACTGCTGCCGTTCTTCCAGTTGAGAGTGCTGGCCTTCGCTGGCCTGGCTCCCGAGTTAACGCTGTGTGTCCAGTGCGGCCGTGCCCTGGAGCAACGCAGCCATGCCTACAGTGCCGGCGCTGGAGGCATTGCCTGTCCCGACTGCGTAACCAGCGCGCCCGGCCCGTTTCTTTCCGTTTCCGTCCGGGCCATCAAACTACTGCGGTACTACCAGTCCAGAAGCCTGGACGAGGCGGTGGGCCTGGACGTACCACCCAAAGTTCTCGAAGAGGTAAACAGGGTGCTCGACGCCCACCTGCGTCACCACCTCGACCGGGAAATTCGATCCGGCAGGTTCCTAAAGACGCTGGGCCGCGTCTGATCCCGGACTGGGCCAGTCCCAAACTGCGGCGAGACGGGGCAAACCCCCACTACATAGAAGTCTTGACCACCATGCGCTCAAACAACCAGCCCGGCAGCAGTTTAGACGCCAGAATGCCGATGTGGGCCTCCAGCCCAATGGGGTAGCTGAGCTTCGGGTTCCGGGTCGTGATGATCCGGTCTATCAACCGGGCGATCCTTATCGGGTCGTGCGTCAGTACCCGGAAGCGACCGTGCTTGCGCCTGTACGCTGCAATGTGTGGGCCGTAGGGCAGTTCGGGAGACTCTGCTTGCTCTCCATCCACAGTGTTGTTTTGGAACTCGGAGTCGAAGAGGCCCGGCTCTATTAGAGACACCTTGACGCCAAAGGGTGACAGTTCCATACGCAGTGCCTGGGACTGGGCCTCCAGGGCGAACTTGCTCGATGCATAGGCACCGTTGAATGGCGTGACAACCCACCCGGCAACCGAACTGATGTTGATGATGCGCCCGGCAGCCTGTTGCCTCATGGCCGGCAGTACCGTATTGGAGAGCCTGAAAGGAGCGAACACGTTGGTAGTGAACTGGTCGACCATCTGCTCTGGCGTCATGCTCTCAAGCGGGCCCCATAGGGCGTAACCGGCGTTGTTGACGAGCACGTCAATAGTGCCGTGTTCTTCCGCGAGGCGAGGCACGACATCTTCAATACACCCGGGTTGACCAGACGGCAAATTGATGTCCAACTCCACCGGCACGAAAGTGCCCTTCGAGCCGTTCGCCTCGGCGACTATCGGGCCTAGCTTTTCCAGCGACCGGCTGGTGCCGATAACCTTGTAACCCTTCTCAGCGAGGTAAAGCGACGCCACCTTGCCAATGCCGGTGGACGCGCCAGTGATGAGAACGTTGTTGAGCTTTCGTGTTGCCATAAAGAGATTGGGCGTCGGCCTTTTGTCCCGTGTCTCGCCGTTTGAGCGAGATTACCATCGGGCCGGAGGTCCGATTATATGATAGAGACGCCAATGATCATCTCTGTTATCGGATCTTCCATCGCAGACGCCTCTTTATCAGCGCTCGCCGAGGGCGTGGGCCGTGAACTCGCTACCCGTGGCGCACAGGTAGTCTGCGGAGGCCTCGGCGGGGTGATGGAGTCCGTCTGCAAGGGCGCCAAAGAGGCGGGCGGCACGACAATAGGCATCCTCCCCGGCAACGACCCGGCGGCGGCGAACGACTACGTCGATATTCCCATCTGCACCGGCATCGGATACGCTCGAAACGTGATTGTCGTCAAAACAGGAGCCGCCGCAATCGCGGTCGGCGGGGCCTACGGAACCCTGTCGGAAATTGGCCACGCTCTGGCCGACGGTATCCCGGTCATCGGGCTGGGGACGTGGGCTATCTCGCAATCCGGCGCGCAATCCGGACTGCTGGCCGACTCAATTGAAATCGCGACCGACCCCGCAGACGCAGTCGAGCGCGCCCTGGCAGCGGCGGCCTTGCGCGTGACCCCTCACTAACCCAAACGGAAGAGCCAGAAAAGAGGCGCTCTTGAGCACAGTAACCATCTCCTCGGTCATGGGCCGGGAAATTCTCGACTCACGCGGCGGCCCCACGGTGGAGGCCGACGTGCGATTGTCCGACGGCTCCCTCGGGCGCGCGTCCGTCCCCTCCGGTGCGAGTACGGGCTCTCTGGAGGCCATTGAACTGCGCGACGGCGACCCCAAACGATACGGGGGCCTCGGTGTCCTGCGGGCCGTCGCCAACGTAAACACGGAACTGGCCGACGCCATTAAGGGCCACACCGTTACCGACCAACGCTCGCTGGACGAGCGGCTTGTCGAACTGGACGGCACCGCCAACAAGGCCCGGCTGGGCGCCAACGCAATCCTTTCGGTGTCGCTGGCCTACGCCAAAGCCGCCGCCGCCAGTGCGGGGGAGAGCCTCTACGCATACATCGGGCACGAGTACTCGGGGCCCATTCCTCGGAGCGGGTACACAATCCCCGTTCCTATGTTCAACATTATCAACGGGGGCAGGCACGCGTTCGAGTCCACCGACTTCCAGGAGTTCATGGTCGTGCCCGCCGGGTTCGACACCTACCAGGAAGCCCTGCGAGCGGGCTCGGAGATCTACCACGCCCTAAAAGACATGCTGCAGGAGCAAGGTAAGACGACAATCGTCGGAGACGAAGGAGGGTTCGCCCCCAGCCTGAAGAACAACAGGCAGGCGGTCGAGTGGCTGCTGCGGGCCATTGAGACGGCCGGGTACCGGCCCGGCGAACACTGCTTCATCGCACTCGATGTCGCCGCCTCCGAACTGCGTCGCCGCAGCGGCAACGGCCTCGACCTGGCCTCGGGCGAGGTCTACTACGACCTGACCAGCGTCGATACCACCATTACTTCCGAGCAGCTGATCGCGCTATACGAAGACTGGGTCATCAAGTACCCGGTCATCAGCATTGAGGACGGCATGTCCGAGGACGACTGGAGTGGCTGGACCGACATGACGGCCCGTATCGGCTCGCGGGTCCAACTGGTGGGCGACGACCTGTACGCCACCAACACAGGCATCATCAAACAGGGCATCGCCCGAAAAGCCAGCAATGCCGTGCTCATAAAGCCGAACCAGATAGGTACCCTGACTGAGACGCTGGACGCTGTTGCTCTCACCCGCGACACAGGCTGGAGGGCGATCATTAGCCACCGTTCTGCCGAGACAGAGGACACCTCTATCGCCGATCTCGCTATTGGCACCGGTGCCCGCCAGATAAAGGCCGGTGCCCCGGCGAGAAGCGAGCGCACCGCCAAGTACAACCGATTGCTACACATAGAGCAGGAACTGGGCGGCCAGGCCACTTTCGCTGGCCGGACGGCATACGCGTCGACCCTGGACTCGACGATATAATCCGAATCTAGCTACAGCCCCAGTCAGGGGCACTGGCAAAACCGAGCAAACACAAAGTTGGAGGCGCAATCTAGATGACAGCCACGAGAGTTGGAATAAACGGCTTCGGGAGGATCGGCAGACAGGTTCTAAAGGCGATTATGGAACGCCACCCCGACGAGCTTGAGGTGGTGGCCGTCAACGATCTCACCGACACCAAGACGAACGCTCACATGTTCAAGTACGACACCAACTACGGTGTGTCGACTTCTACTGTCGAGGCCACGGATGACGCCATCATTATCGACGGCAAGCCGAACAAAATC
>CAUZIR010000213.1:0-3553 GCA_963579815.1 Dehalococcoidia bacterium | reverse complement strand
ACGACTCATGGCGGATGCCCAGCGCGAGCAAGCCGACCTCCAGGCGCGCATGGACATGGAGCGCATGAAGAATGAAACCCAGCTTGCCATCGCGCAGATGAAAATTCAGGCCGGCGAAGCGAAGGCCGTCTTCGAGGCGACGACGAAACGGGTGGGGACCGAGAGCCAGTGGCAATACGATGAGGAGATGCAGGCACAGCAACGGCGTGCCGACACCGAGCTCACTGTCCTCAAGGGGGCGATGGCCGGCGCCCCGACGGCGCCGACGACAGTCTCAGTGGGGCGGACCGGCGAGATACCCGGCCCTCCGCGCGAAGAGGCGGGTGAGGAGCCCGGCTATGGCCCAGGCGTCTGAGTCACAGGAGGGATGGCTGGCCCCCCAAAACGGCACGCAGGCTTGCTGCGATGCCGGAGCCAGCCACTGACGAGATAAAATAGTAAGGGGACAGGCTATGCATCCACAACAAAACTCACTGCAACAGGCGGGGCAACGCGCCAAGGCACTCGCCAGACAGGCATTTGCCGGGCGACGCGGCGGGTCACCCGCTCCCGGTCAACGCCTCGGGGCGCTCTTGCAGCTGCATCCGGAAAGACCCACCAGGGGTCTCCCGCAACAGCGGAGACGCTAATGGCTCGGACGTGGTCACGGTAAGGCCCTAATGACTTTTGCCTGTTCCCAGTGCGGGGCCTGTTGTCGGGCCGCGGCGGACTTCGGGCTCGTCCCGACCAGGGACGGCCACTGCATCCACCTCACCCCTGACCATCGCTGTGCGATCTACGCCACACGTCCAACTATCTGCAACGTGGCCGCCACCCATGCCGGCTTAGTGGCCCAAGGAAGCCCCGTGTCGCAAGCGCAGTATTTCACGCGAAGCGCCGTCGCGTGCAACCAGCTCATGGACCGCTACGACATACCGGCGAGTTTCCGGGCCGACCCCGCGGTCTATGCGACAGAGGCGTCCCCATCCCGACACTCAGGAGGACTAAATGGCTCGCAAACTCTCGGCTACCGTCCGTACGGCTCGCACCAAACCTGGCGGCAGCAATGTCGGGAAATATCCCAGTGTGAAGAGCTTTGCTGGGCCAAGCGGCGGCGCACCGAAGGGCAGTTTCCCCATCAATACTCGCACCAGGGCGGCGTCGGCGCTACAACTGGCCCACAATGCGCCACGCCCGGCCGGAATTCGGAAGGCCGTGGTAGCGAAATATCCTGGGCTGGGGAAGCAGAGTCGTTGATTTTACGGGGAGACTCGTGATACAAGTTTAACAAACATTTGTCGTCTCGCTTGGGCACGGGTCATGACCGTGCCGACACCTCTTTACCCTGGGAGGCGAGACGCACAGAGGGCACACGACGAGGGGGCGTGTTCGGGCCGGCAGCGAGGAGCCGGTCAAGAGCAGGCCCCTTTTGTCGTGGCGTCCATGAATAAAATATATGAATCCAGACGCAGCGACGGTGACGGCAGGCGATATTACGATTGACAGCAATCACGAGAATGCTGACCAGATCACGATGGCGTTTGCAGAGCCCGACACGCCAGTCTCAGATGAGGCGGAGGCGCCCCCGACTCCCGAGCTGTCCACTGACGCTCCGGTAGAGGCGGCCGTCGCGGACGGGGAAACACCCGAGACCGAGGAAGTCCCGCTGTCAAAAGCCCGACGTCGAAACCCGCAGGCCGCGGTCCAGTCGGCGATCGCCAAGCAGCGCGAGGCTGAGCGCCGCGCCGCAGCCGCAGAGTCCCAACTCGCCGCCCTTTCGGAACGCAAGGCTCCCCAGGATGCCGCGCCGGCCCCGGAGTCTGTCACCCCGGACTGGGCGCGCTTGAAGGCGCTGGCGGGGGCGCCCAAGGCGGACCAATTTGAGAACTACGACGACTACACGGCCGCGTTGGCGACCTTTGTGACTGACACCCGCCAGCACGAATACGAAACACGTCGGCAGGCATACTACCAGGAGCAAGCACAGCAGGAGGCACAAGACTCCCACCGCTCGCAGTGGGAGGGTCGTCTCGCGCAGGCGCGTATCGACATTCCGGACCTCGATGCGACCCTTGACCCAGACGTGGCGATGTCGAGTCCGATGCAATATCTTGCGATGGAGAGCCCGGTGGGAATTCCCCTCCTGCAATACCTCTCCGCGAACCCAGAGGAATCTCAGCGATTGTCCACGCTGCATCCGGCAGAAGTCTACCGGGAAATGGGCAAACTTGAGGAACGGCTTACTGCGGCACCAGCTTCTCCACGCGGCCCCGCGCAAGCCATCAGTCATGCGAAACCTCCGATCCAGCCGCTCGGAAGTTCGCCCCATACGCCCGATGCGAACGCGGTCACAGAGGATTTGTCCTTTGATGAGCACTTCAAACGGATGAATGCTGCCGACCGGAAAGCCGGGCGTTTTTAATTCGAGGACAATATGGCAAATACGCTTGCGACCCCTAGCTGGGTCACGAAAGAAGTCGCCCGCGGCTTTTTGAACAAGCTGGTCTTCCTGGCGCACGTAAATCGGACGTATGACGATCAGTATGTCCAGTCCGGTGCGAAGGTCGGCAACACGGTCAACGCGCGGCTACCGCAGCGTTTCACCGTTACCGACGGCCAGGCGCTCCAGTTGCAGAACCTCTACGACCAGACGGTGCCCATCACGCTCACCAACCAGAAGAATGTGGCGTTTGGGTATTCGAGCGCGCAGGCCACGACGGAGCTGGACAACATTCGGACCCGCTACGTCACGCCGGGAGCGGAAGCTCTGGCGAATGCGGCCGAAGTGCTGGCGTTTGACAATGTCTACGCCGACATTTACAGCTCAGTGGGCACGCCGGGGACAACCCCGTCGGCCACGCTCACCTACTTGCAGGCGGGCGTCAAACTGACCGACCTTTCCACGCCGCTCATGGGGCGCGTGGGCATGTTGGACCCGCTGGCGATGTCCACGCTGGCCAATACCACCAGCTCACTGTTTAACCCCAGTGCGGTCGTCTCGGAAAACTACACCGAGGGGCAGTTTGGGCGGAAGCAGTTGGGTGTGGACGGCTGGTATCAGGACCCGGTGCGCCCGACGCACACCACGGGCACCTTTACCGCCTCGACCCCCCTGGTCAACGGCGCGAGCCAGACCGGCAGCACCATCTCGACGGATGGCTGGGCCAGCGGCGCGGCGACCCTCAACAAGGGTGACGTGTTCACCATTGCGGGCGTCAATTCCGTTAACCCGCTGTCCTATTCGGACAATGGGCGATTGCAGCAGTTTGTCGTGACCGCGACCACCTCGGATGCGTCGGGGGCGATGGCGACGTTGCCTATTTCGCCGTCGATTATCACGAGTGGGGCATTGCAGACGGTGTCGGCCTCTCCGGCTAACAACGCGGTGATTACCGTTTTGGGTGCCACGGCGGCAGCCAGCGGCACACTGGCGACCACGACCTCTCCGCAGAGTTTCGTCTACCACCCGGACGCCTTCGCGTTTGTGATGGCGGACCTGATGAAGCCGGGGGCGGGCGCGGAGAGCACGACCGTGCGGTCGAAGTCGCTCGGGTTTTCAATTCGGATGGTGGAG
>CAUZIR010000212.1:0-3570 GCA_963579815.1 Dehalococcoidia bacterium | reverse complement strand
AAGATCGCGGCCCACACCGGCTCTTCTACTTGGATCACCGGCACGTCCGCACGCAACCGGGCCCACGTCTTGCGGGCCGAGTGCGATGCGGTCGTCGTCGGCATCGGCACCGTACTCGCCGACGACCCGCGCATGACGGCCCGGGACGCCGCGGGGGAATTAAATGCGCACCAGCCACTCAGAGTCGTGCTCGACAGCAAGGGCCGGGTGTCCGAAGACGCCGCCATCGTGTCCGACGGCGGCCGCACCCTCATCGCCTGCGCGACTATAGATAGTGCCAAACGAGAGTTGCTGGAACAGCGAGGCGTAGAAGTAGAGGAGCTACCCGGCGAGGACGGGCGAGTGGACGTGACGGCATTGCTCACGCTACTGGGCTCACGGGGAATGACATCCGTACTGGTCGAGGGCGGCGGGCAGGTGGCGGGCTCGCTCTTCGACGCCGGTCTCGTGGACAAGGTCGCGGCGTTTATCGCCCCGGTCATCGTCGGTGGAGAGAGCGCACCGGGCCCGGTGGCGGGCAAGGGTGTGGCCAAAATCGCTAACGCCCTGCACCTGCGCGACGTCACATGGGAGTCCGTCGGGGTCGACATGCTCGTCATCGGCTACCCCTCGATCATTCCTCATACCATCGACTTCGGGTAGGCATAGCCCATACTGGGTGTAGACCATGTTTACCGGAATAGTGGAAACCAAAGGCCAGGTAACTTCGGTGGCGGACGACCACATGGCCATCGCTGCGCCGGGGCTCGACGACCTTGCCGTCGGCGGCAGCATCAACGTGAACGGTGCCTGCCTCACCGTCACAAAGCTCGTTGGCGACGGCTTCACCGTAGACGTGGTGCCAGAGACCCTGCGGCGTACCAACTTGGGTTCTGTAGTTGCCGGAACACCCGTTAATTTAGAACGGCCCGTGCCCGCTGCTGGCAGGCTGGACGGCCACATAGTGCAGGGCCATGTAGACGGCACGGCCCGCGTCACCAGCCTCACGCCCGAGGGCAATTCGACCGTCATACGCCTGGAACTCGCGCCCGAACAGGCCCGCTACGTGGTTGAGAAGGGCTTCGTAGCCGTGGACGGGGTAAGTCTGACGATTGTAGACTGTGGCGAAAATTGGTTCTCCGTGGCGGTAATACCGCACACGCTCGGTGTCACGACTCTAGGCGACAGGCGACCCGGTGACGAGATAAACATCGAAGTGGACATCCTGGCCAAGTACGTTGAACGACTAACCGCCAACCGGGCCTAATCCCCGGCCCAGTTGCTTCCAGTCTGGCCCGTTACCCCCAATGCGCGAAGAGTGCACAAAGAACTGCCTAACTACCCAGAAACAATTATTAAGGTGAGCAAATGCCTCTGACCAGAGTCCGGCAGGCCTTGGACGACATCATGGCCGGCAAAATGGTCATCATCGTCGACGACGAGGACCGGGAAAACGAGGGAGACTTGGCAATGGCCGCCACGGCGGTGACGCCGGAGGCCATCAACTTCATGGCCATGCACGGGCGCGGCCTCATTTGCGTGCCCCTACTCGGCGAGCGCCTCGAAGAGTTAAGGCTGCCGCTAATGGTGCAGGACAACACCGCCCGATTGGGTACGGCCTTCACAGTCTCGGTCGACGTTTTAAAGGGCGCCACCACCGGCATCTCCGCCCATGACAGGGCGGCCACCATCAAAGCGCTCATCGACGAAAACACCATCCCCGACGACCTGGGCAGGCCCGGACACATCTTCCCCTTGCGCTACATGGAGGGCGGGGTGCTGGTGCGCGCCGGTCAGACCGAGGCGATCGTCGACCTCGTTCGCATCGCCGGGCTGGGCGAGTCGGGAATCATCTGCGAAGTCATGGCCGAAGACGGCTCCATGGCCCGCATGCCCGCGCTGGAGACCTTCTCGGCAGCGCACGACCTCAACATTGTGTCAGTTGCCGACATCATCGCTTACAGACGGGTGACCGAGAAGATAATCGAGCGCGTCGCGGAGGCCCGCCTGCCAACCAAACACGGCGAGTTCCACGCCTACTCCTTCAAGAGCACCGTAGACGTCGACGAGCACGTGGCGCTGGTGCGCGGCACCATCGACCCCGACGAGCCCGTGCTGGTGCGCGTCCACTCCGAGTGCCTTACCGGCGATGTCTTCGGCTCCCTGCGCTGCGACTGCGGCGACCAGGCCCAGCTGGCGCTGGAGGCCATCGACCGGGCGGGCACGGGCGTCTTCCTGTACATGAGGCAGGAGGGCAGGGGAATCGGTATCCACAACAAGCTCAAGGCCTACTCCCTGCAAGACGGAGGCATGGACACCGTCGAGGCCAACCTGTCGCTGGGCTTCCCAGCAGACCTGCGCCACTACGGCGTCGGCGCGCAAATTCTCGTCGATCTCGGCGTGCGCAAGTTGCGCCTGCTCACCAACAACCCGAAGAAAGTTATCGGGCTGGAAAGCTACGGGCTGGAACTGGTCGAGCGGGTTCCAATCGAGGCCCCTATGACCAGCGAAAACCGCAAGTACCTGGAAACAAAACGCACACGTATGGGCCACATCCTCAGTAGCCTGGATACGGCACCGGTCGGAGACGCTACCGGGACAGGAGACGATTGAGCGGCGACGACCCCTTCGCTGACCTGACTACGCCCCCAGACGGCATCGGCCTGCGCGTTGGCATCGTCGTCTCGCGCTTTAATGGGCAAGTCACCTCCAGGTTGCTTGCCGGTGCCCGCGATGCGCTGACAGAGCACGGCGTTGCGGCCGACGCCATCTCGGTCGAGAACGTCCCCGGCGCGCTGGAGATCCCCGTCGTCGCCCAGGCGATGATCGACTCGGGCCAATTCGACGCCATCGTCGCGCTGGGCTGCGTCATCAGGGGCGAGACGACCCACTACGAAACCGTTGCCGACCGCTCGGCCGAAGGCATTGCCCGTGTGGCCCTGGACACCGGCGTGCCGGTAACCAACGGCATCATCACCACCGAGAGCCTCAAACAGGCCAATGACCGCTCCGGTGGCAGACGAGGAAACGCCGGTCGCAGCGCCGCACTGGCTGCCATTGAGGTGGCGAGCATCATCCGTCGCTTTAGTTCAGACGACTAGCAAGAGTCGGCACGGTCTCCAATGGCGACGTCAGTAGCTGAGTTAGTCGGCGAAATGCTCGCGGGTGACAGGCGAGCCTTGGCGCGCCTGTTCACGATTCTCGAACGCGACCCCGCCACTCTTCCCTCAGTAATGGCGGCTGTGCACGCCCGCACCGGCCGGGCACACGTCATCGGTGTCACCGGGCCACCTGGCGCGGGCAAAAGCACCATCGTGGACGGCCTGTTAGTCGAACTGCGCGCAGTAGAAGAGACGGCCGGAGTCGTCGCCGTCGACCCGTCCAGCACCTTCACCGGCGGCGCGTTACTGGGCGACCGCATCCGCATGGCCGACCACCACGCCGACGCCGGTGTCTTCGTGCGCAGCCTCTCCACAAAAGGCGTGCAGGGCGGGCTGTCACAGGTCGCGCGGGCCTCTGTCAGACTGCTGGATGCCTACGGGTTTTCTCGCGTCTTCGTGGAATCCGTGGGCGTCGGCCAGACCGAACTCG
>CAUZIR010000211.1:0-3616 GCA_963579815.1 Dehalococcoidia bacterium | reverse complement strand
ACCTCGTGCTCATGCTCATGCTCGGGGTCGGTCTCATCACACTCATCTTCGTCGCCCTCGCCGGGCATTGGGATCGGCCTTAGCTCTTCGTGCTCTGCGAGGTGATCGACGTAGAGAATGCCGTTGAGGTGGTCGACTTCGTGTTCTAGCACCTGGGCCAGCATGGTGTCCGCTTTAATGCGCACCAGCTTCGAAGTGAGGTCGAGCGCCCGGAACTTCACCAGTATCGACCGGGTGACGGTGCCGACGTAGCCGGGAAGGCTGAGGCAGCCCTCTTCGACAAGGCGCTCGCCCTCCCTGTGCACAATTTCCGGGTTCACGTAGACGCGGGCGTCCTCGTCGTCGGGAAGTTGCACCACGATGACGCGCTTGAGCACGCCCACCTGGTTGGCCGCCAGCCCGACGCCGTTCGCGTCCAGCATGGTGTCGATCATGTTGTCAGCCAGCCGAACTATGGAACGGTCAATCGTCTTGACCTTGCGCGCGCGCTTGCGAAGCGTGTTGTCGGGGAACTGGATTATGGGTAGGACAGCCAAAGTCGGCCTTTATTTTAAGTTACTGAAATGCGGGAAAAGCGCCCCAATGGCTCCCAATTTGTTGCCCGGTAATAAGAGGTGCACTAGGGCATCGCCCAACCTGAGAAATTATATCAGCGCGACGGCCCGTTCGGCTCGGTTTTGTCCTGTGAACTGCCCTGTGGCCGGGGGTATGGCCGTCTTGTGGCCGGGGGTACGGCTGTAGCATACTCGACCGCATGATAACGGCGGCGGTGATATTCGGAATCACCTATCTAGCGATAGCCGTAGGGCGCATTCCCACCGCCATAATTGCGGTGCTGGGTGCCGCCGTAATGGTGTTCGCCCGGGTTCTTACGCCCGAGCAGGCGCTCGACCACGTCGACCTAGAGGTCATCCTCCTGCTGGCTGGCATGATGATTCTGGCCGACATCATCTCCCGTACCGGGGCGTTCGACTGGGCCGCCATTCGCGGTGCCCGTCTGGTGCGCGGCAGCGGCTTGGGCCTGCTGGCGCTGCTGGCAATACTCACGGCCGTCGCCTCGGCGCTGCTCGATAACGTCACCACCGTGGTCATCATGGTGCCTATTACTCTCACCCTGTGCCGCTCGCTCGACCTGGACCCGGTGCCGTTCCTGCTGGGCGAGGTCTTCGCGTCTAACATCGGCGGCACCGCCACCATCGTGGGCGACCCGCCCAACATCATTGTGGCCAGCGCGGCGGACATCGGCTTCCTCGACTTCGCGGCCAACATGGTGCCGGTCTCGGCCATCTCTCTGGTAGCCCTCATGGGCCTGCTGTTCATCTGGTTCAGGCGCGATGTCCGGGTGTCGGATGAAAAGCGGGCCGAGATGATGGCGACATCGTCTGTTGGTGTGATTAAAGACGGCAACTTGCTGAAGAAGAGCCTGGCCGTCTTCGCCCTCACCATCGCCGCGTTCTTCACCCACGACATCATCGGCGTTAGCCCGGCCTTCGTGGCCATCGGCGGCGCGGCCATTTTGCTGCTCATCTCCGGCCTGGAACCCGGCGAAATATTACGCGAAGTAGAGTGGACGACGCTGTCGTTCTTCGCCGGTTTGTTCATCCTCGTGGGCGGCATGGGCGAGGCCGGGGTGATCGACCGTATTCAGGGGTGGATACTGCAACTTTCTGGCGGCGAAGACCAGAACCTGGCGTTATTGATGATCTTTTTGGGGGGCGGCCTCTCGGCAATCATCGACAACATCCCGTTCACAGCCACCATGGCCCAGGTGGTCGTGCAGATAGACACCGGCACGCCAGACGGCTCGGTCAACCCGCTGTGGTGGGCGCTGACGCTGGGGGCGGACCTGGGCGGTAACTTCACCATCGTCGGGGCGTCTGCAAACGTGGTGGTCATTACCGTGGCCCGGGCCGCCGGTCACCCCATCGGCTTCATCAAGTTCTTTAAATACGGCTTCCTCATCGGGTCCATCACGCTGCTCATCTCGGCCGCCTATATTTTGCTGCGCTACTACTAGCTGCGGCCAAACTCGCGCTGAAGGCGACTCTCACTGAGGTGAATCATTGTCGGGCGGCCGTGCGGGCAGGTGTGGGGCTGCGCGCAGCCTTCCAGCAGCCGGGTCAGCTCTTCCATCTCGTCTAGAGTCATTCGTTTTCCGGCCCGCACCGCACCGTGACAGGCGATGCTGCGGGCGGCGTGCTCCAGCCGGTCCGCCTTGCCCTGATCGGCGATGGCCCGCACGACCTGCATTAGGCCCCCTACCGGGTCGCTGATGCCCATGGCCGCGGGAACGGCCCTGAGCCGGTACGCCGACGGCCCGAACGCCTCTAACAAAAAGCCGCTCTCGGCCAGCACTTCTTGGGCCGATTCCAGCGTCTCGCCCAGTTCCGGGTCAAGCTCGGAGATGTCCAACTGGACTGGCACCAGTAACGCCTGCGACGCCCCTGCTCCTGACTCCGACACCACGCGCTCGTACAGCACACGCTCGTGGGCGGCGTGCTGGTCCACGAGGTAGAGCCCGTCGGGGCCCTCGGCCACTATGTACGTTGTTTGGGATTGGCCCAGCACCCTGAGCGCGGGCAGCACGTTTACCGGCGTACGAGCCCCTGGCTCCAGTTGGGCCGCCTGCGCAGCCTGTTCCGAGGGCGCTTCGCCGGCCGCCAGGCCCGACGTCCACATGGCCCCGGTGCGGGCGACCTCTCGTACGTAACCCCCGGTTCGCCCGTAGCCGGCGGCCCTGCCAGACCCGAATCCCCGCTCGACGGTGGGCACCGGTGCGTGGCGTAAGAGCGCCTCGCGCACGGCCCGCTGCACGGCCCCGTAAACGCCGCGCTCGTTGAGGAACCGCACCTCGGTTTTGGCCGGGTGCACGTTCACGTCCAGTTCGGCCGGGTCGATCCCGATATTCAGCACGGCTATGGGGAAACGGCGTTCGCCCATGAACCCGTGATACGCCTGCTCCGCCGCGTGACCCAGGCGACCGGGGTGTATCCATCGGCCGTTGACGAAGATGTTGATATGCGCGCGTGTTGAGCGGCTAACAGAGGGCGCGCCGGTTAGCCCGGTGACTCTTATCGTCTCGTCAATGTCGTCGCCTTCTGGGTCCTGTAGCGGCAGCATGGCCGCTGCCAGGGTGGCGTCGTAAATCTCGGCAACTGCGTCCACGAGAGAGGCCGACCCGGAGGTAGCGACCGACCGGCGGCCGTCCGACGTTAGCCCGAAAGCAACGTGGGGATAAGCCAGGGCATAGCGTTGAATGAGCGCACGTACGCGAGACGCCTCGGCAGAGGGTGAGGACAGGAACTTGCGCCGGGCCGGGAAGCTACTAAATAACCCGCGCACCGTTACGGAGCTACCGCCAGGTGCGCCCCTCTGGCCGGTGTTCACCGGCTCGCCCTCGGCCACCGTCATCTCGGTCGCGGCCTGCTCGGAGTCGGTCTTGGTCACGAGCGTCACCGTAGACACGGCGGCAATGGAAGCAAGGGCCTCGCCTCTGAAACCAAGGGTCGTTATAGCTTCGAGGTCCGACAGGCCGGCCACTTTTGAGGTGGCGAATCGCCTGAAGGCCAGTTCAACCTCGCCCGCCGCGATGCCCACGCCGTCGTCAAGCACGTGG
>CAUZIR010000210.1:0-3620 GCA_963579815.1 Dehalococcoidia bacterium | reverse complement strand
GGCCAACCGTGGCTACCGGGTGCTCGGCGTGGACAGGTCTCCCCAAATGCTGGACGCCGCACGCAACAAGGCCTCTGGCCTCGCAGACTTCCCCGACTTTAGGGAGGGCGACGTGACCACAGTGCGACTGAACGCAAAGTTCGATGCCGTGGTCATGATGTTCGCGGTGCTCGGCTACCAGACACAGCCCGTTGACCTGGCGGCGACACTCGAAACGGTACGCGAGCACCTGAGAGACGGCGGCATCTTCATTGCCGACGTCTGGTACGGGCCCGCAGTGCTCGCCCAGCGCCCTGGCGACCGCGTCAAAGAGGTCCCGACCGACACCGGGCGGCTGGTGCGCTCGGCCTCTGGAAAGCTGGACCCAGACCGGAGCGTCTCCACCGTCAATTACCGCGTCGCCGAGTACGACGGTGACCGGCTGGTGAGGGAGACGTCCGAGGAGCACGTCATGCGCTACTTCTCGCTCCCTGAACTCGCCGACCTGTTCGAGCCTGCGGGCCTTCGACTGGTGCACTCAGAGGCGTTCATGGAGCCGGACCGACCCCTGGACACGACTACCTGGAACGCGACGGTTCTAGCCCGCGCATAAGCGCGGCCAGCCGGGTACGAAGCCCCGGCCAGTGCAGGTCAAAGTCCAACAGTTCGGCGAACAACCGGTGCGCCTGCTCCCGATGCGTTCCGGCGTTCTGGGCCACGGCTGTCAGCGCGTCCGGCAGCGCGTCCATCAACGGCACGTTCGCTCCGAAGTTGTAGCGCCCAAGCAGGTCCGCGTAGGTCGGCTGGGCGACCGAAATGGTGGGCAACCCGCACTTCATATAGGCGCCAAACTTCCCAGATGCCAAGCCGATATTGGCGACGTTCTTCTGAGTAAAACGGCTGGGGCCGACGGGCTTGTACAGGGCCAGTCCTATGTCGGCGGAGGACACCATTTCCATGTATTCGTCCGGCGGCAACGGGCCCTGTGAATAGTAGACGCGCGAGCCCGTGTCGTTCGGCAAATTGCGGCCTTCGCCCCCGAGATGCCCATGAACGACGAGCGCGTGAGTGGACGGCCAACTGCTCACGATTGCCAATAGTTCCTCAGAGTATGTCCACGGAGCGAAACTACCGGAGTGCAGGACGATAACTTTGTCAGGGGGGATGCCAAGTCGGTCTCTCAGGTAGCTCGACCGCTCGGTCACGACCGGCCCGGAGGGGGCCACCGGCACCCGGAACATTTCGTCGGCATCGACACCGTTCTCCGCGCCCAGCAGTCCGGCTCGAAGATCGTCCTGAACCACCGTTAGCGATGCATAGGCGTTGGCCTCGCGCTCCAGCGCTTTTTCCCGGACGTCCCTCGTTTCAGACAACTCGGCGCTAAAGAAAATTTCGAACGAAATGTATGCCAACGGTACCTCGCGCTTGCGGGCATGTGGGAACGCAGCTATCAGCCCGGCGCTGTCCACGCCTATCGCAAGGTCGTAGCGCTCGCTGGAAAAACGCCGCCGAGTGCGTCGCCTGAGGCCCTCGTCGAGAAACGCCCTCAGACTACCTCGGAGACCGCCGGACGCAATGGCCCTCGGCCAGATAAATGGGAATGTACGAACCGGTTCGGTCGGGTAAGGGTCGTCCGAGCCTCCGGGCGTCCACAGGTCTACCCGGGCCCCAGACTCGACCAGTCCGTGTACCAAACCGTACAGAGTCGGGTTGGTCGTCAGCGAGCCGTTGGGCTCGAACAGCGCCACCCTGCGCCCGGCGAATTCACCGGTCATTGCCACGTCGCCGACGCCCGGTTTGCCGCGAGGATCCGCGTACTCGGAAGCACGTTCAGGCCCCGTAGCCGAAACTTTGAAGCATGTCGCCGAAGGCGGTGTCGAACGCACTTGTGTGATCGAGCGTGAAGTGGTCGCTCCAGGAGCCGATCTGACCCTTACGGAACGTCGAAGCACCCTCCCAGAAGATGTCGCCCCTGACTCGCTCAATCTCGGCCGTTCCCATGTCGAGCCCGAGGTATTCCACGATGCCGCCGACCGCCTTAACCTGCGCTTCGTCCGTGCCAGCGCCGCGAGGGCCGACAAGGTCTTCGAACCTCGCCACCATGCCTGGACCGCGCTCCAGCCACGGCAGGAAGCGCTTGTAGTGCTCGGCAATGCCCAGCGACGGTGCGTCTCCATCGAGCGCCCCAGATTCGACGCCGACTATAGACGCCATGATCCGGCCGGACTCGTCCAGTCCCTGGTAGTGGGCATGCAGGCGATGGCCGGGCGTGCGGGCGACGTAGAAGGCGTCCGACACACACACGTCGCGGGGGTCGCGCACGATGGTTACTGTCTTCACGCCGTTGCCAGTAATGTGCTGCGCAAGCTCAGGGAAGTGAAACGCGTGGGCGCGGATGCTGCAGCCCGGCCTTAGCCGACGCAGTCGTTTGGCGACTAGAGCCACCTCGCCGGGATCAAGCGCGTCCTGGCCGCTGCTTGGCCCCAGCTCCAATATCGAGCTGAGCCGGTACCCGAGCAGGTCGAACATGCGCTCCTGCAGGTGCGTACCGGCTTTCGGCATGCTGTTGGCGAACACCGGCGGCAGATCGGGGCGGCGAGACGACTGGACTCGATCTAGGACCAGTGTCTTGGCGCCGAGCAACTTCCCCGCAATCAGGCTGGGGGCCATCTAGCTCGCCCCTGGTTCGGAGTTGCCCGTGCCCGTGGAATTGGAAGTGGCCGTGAGCCAGTCTTCCCGCGTTGCCATGCGCCTGAAGTCGGCGTTCCCGGCCAGCCGTAAAAAGTAAGCAGCCATGGCCAGGTTCTGGCTAACCAGCATCTCCTCCGTGTAATAACCCTGGGTGCGGGCTGGACGGCGCGCCAGAGATTTACTCTTGCTCCGGCCTGCGCGCGCGAGGGCTCTCGCGGCCTGCGCCACCAGCCCGACCCTACCAGTAGGCTTGCATTTGTAATGTCGGCATGCAGAGAATCTGCCGTGGTTTCGGAAGCGTCCCTTCATGGATGCCATTGTCACCAGGGACCCGTCCTGGACGTGATATACGACGGCGTCCGGCGTGTACGCCAGCTTCCAACTTGCCCGGTAGAGCTTGTGGCAGAGTCCGGTTTCGCCGTCCGAAACTATGCGAGGACCAATCAGGTCTGCGTTGAACCCTCCCGTTTCATACAGGGCGGATCGGCGAACCGAGAAGTTGGCCCCATGAATGGTTCGAGGGCTGGAAAGCAGTACCGATTCGCCACCGTAGTCGAGTGCGCCGTAGAGGCCAAGTGAGGGCGCCCAGGGCGGTGGCGGGCTGGTCCAACGTAGTTTGATCGGCCCACCGGCCGCTCCTACCTCCGGGTCCTGGAAGCAGGCTGCCAATGCAGCTATCCAGCCTGGGCCTACCTCGGCATCGTCATCGGTGTAGGCGAGCACCTCCCCCCTGGCGGCTTCGGCACCGGTGTTTCGAGCCCAGTGCAAACCTAGCTGCGGCTCCCAGACATATCTCACGTCTACTTCACTGACGCCAACAAACAGCCTCATGAACTGCTCTTCACTGTCGGTTGGTCCGTTATCTACGACGACGACTTCGTAGAGGTCTTTCGGATAATCCTGCCGGGCGGCCGCTTCGACCGAAGAGGTGAGGCGGTCGAGCCTGTCGA
>CAUZIR010000209.1:0-3633 GCA_963579815.1 Dehalococcoidia bacterium | reverse complement strand
AAGTTCCTCTACAACACCTGGGGCCGCTGGGCGGCGGAGTACAATTTCTCCATCCAGGACGGCAGCATGATGTTCAACCAGCGCTACGATTGGCCCGAGAAGCTCTCTGGGCATGACGCCGAGGTCATTCAGTGGCGCCGGCTCATTGTCACCAAGGCGCTGGGCGGCCGCTACGCCGCCTTCGGCTACGACCACGACAAGGACGGCGCGGGCATCGACGAGCGTAAGGTCGAAGCCCCGCTTGGTACCTTCAGCAAGGGTGGTGCCACCGTGGCTGGCAACGAGGTCGCCGCAGGCTAGCCTCCTCTGAACTAGGTGCTCTCAGGTCTCTGCCAGTTTGTGCCCGTCGGCCGGGGCTGGCCGCGCTGATTAACGCGCGTACGCTCTCGTCGGACCCGTTGAGGCCCGCCGGGTTCAATGGGCTTCCCAAGCAAGGCCGCCGGGTGCCCTGCAGCTCATTCCGTCGCTCCGTATGGCGTGCGCGCGCGCGCTGAGAGTTACTGGCCTCTATGCAAAGAGCGGCATAACTTCCGTGGCGAACCGGTCCAGCATTGGGCGGTCGAAGGGGCGAGGCGTAAAGAAGGCGAGGTGGTCTATCCCCAAGCCCACCCAGCGTTCGATTTGCTCTGCTACTTCGGTGGGGCCACCTATGAGCGTGGTCTCGCGTGCTAGACGGTCGTTCGGGAGCCCGAGCAGGTCGCTGCTCGCATTCCCGATGGTGCGCATGCGGACGGCGACCTCCTCGATGACCGACTCAGCCTCGGCAGCGCTGGACGTGAGGTGCAGGTTCAGCACCACCGAACGCCGGATGTCCGTTGGGTCTCGGCCATACTCCGCGCAGAGAGTGTCCAGCCGTGCGTTGCGTTCCCCTGCCGAGCTGAATGGGCCTATGTAGTTCCACTCGTCGGCGAATTCAGCCGCTGTTCTGAGCGTTGAATTGCCGCCGCCACCGACTATGAGCGGTGGATGTGGTCGCTGGATCGGCTTCGGGAATAACGGAGCGGCCTTCAATGGATAGTAGGGGCTGTCCAATGTAGTAGCGTCGTTCGTCCAGAGTCCTTTGATGACCCGCGCGGCGTCGCGGAGTCGTGCGACGCGCTCCTTCGGCGGGGGGAAGGGAATCCCATAGATGAGGCATTCGGCCTCATCCCATGCTGCGCCTATACCGAGTTCCATTCTTCCTGAGCTGGCGTGGTCAATGGTCGTCGCGATCTTTGTCAGCATCACCGGGTGCCGAAATACATTACCGGCAACCATCACGCCAAGCCGCAAGGTGGATGTAAGGGGCGCGAGAGCGGCGATGCCGGTCAGCGCGTCCATGTAGTCATCAGACGGGGCTCGGCCGGGCAAGTAGAGATGGTCAGACGGGTAGAAACCGTAGAAACCCAGTTGTTCTGCGGTTGTGGCTGCCTCAACAAACTGGGGCCATCCCAGCCCGGTGCTGCCTGTGAGGCTGAATCGAGCTCGCGGCATGGACGTCTCCTTAAATCTGGTGCCTCACGTGCCAATTACTGTGCTTGGGCCACGCTCTGTAGGTCGACGGGCTGTGCCTGCTAGTCCTCGACACCTGGGAGCCCAACAGAAGCGCAGCCTTAACGCACCCTGGGTGCTGCCATCGCAAGTTCTTCCATGTAGTTGCGGGTCGACGTGAGGGATCTGTATATGGCGATCCCTATCGACGTCGAGCCCCTCCAGTGTCTGCGTGCGAACTGGCGCCTATTCAGTGAAGCCCGTCGCCTTTCGCCACGCCAGGTAGTCCCGCAGCCCGTTCTTCAGGTCTAGCTTGGCAACGAAGCCTGTGTCTTGCTCAAGTCTAGCCACGTCCATCCCGCTGGCCCGGCCGGGTATTTCCGCCTCGGTCACGTCAGTCGTAAGTAGACCGGGGCTCAGGTCTTGGAGCGTGGCGACTATCTCCGCAATCGATGTCCGCTCCGCCGAGGAGTTGTTGTAGACGCCGTACGACAACGCAGGCGCATCGAGGACGGCACGGATCCCTTCAGCGATGTCCGTTACATGAGTGAACGAGCGTTTCACAGTCCGGTCACTCACTTCAATCGGTTCGTTCCTGGCGATGTTGCCGGTCCATTTCTTCAGCAACGACTGGTTCGCCCGGTGCCCTGTAACTCGTTCCATCGGCCCGTATGGTGTGCCGACGCGCACGCTGGCGGCCTGAAAGCCATGAAGGTGCCCGTAGCGCTGAGCCAGCAACTCGCTGGCATATTTCCCAATCGCGTAAAGGCTCTGGGGGTTGGGGGCCGTAGTCTCCTGCAGTACATCAGGGAGGCCTGGTCCGTCGCCATACACCGAGCCGGAGCTAACGTAGACGAACCGATCCACGGACACCTGTCGCGCGAGCTCCAACAGGTTCGTCGTACCTATGAGGTTCACTTCGACGATGGACCGGCTTTGTCCTTTCTCGATCTCGGGGAGGATCCCCGTGAAGACCGCTGCGTGAATGATCTTGTCCACGCCCGGGGCCGCCGCGCGATCAAGGTCTTCCTGGCGCAGGATGTTCCCCTGGACGAAGGTCACTTGTGACTTCCAGGGCTCAAGGTAACCCTTCACTAGGTCGTCAGGAGCCACCAGGTCCATGGAGACCACAGTGTGGCCAGCTTTTGCCAATGCCCTGACGATATTGCTCCCAACGAAGCCGGTCCCACCAGTTACGAGAGTCGCCATGCCGCCTCCTACTCTTAACTCTGTTCCCTTGGACGCAAGTATCCACTAGCCACCGGATAGAGTCGAACTCCCCGGCGTAGCGGGATAAGGCCGCGTCGCCGGGCATATGGGTTGCGGGCCCGCGCTACTGATCGAAACCAATGCCTCTGGCGAGACGCCGCGCGCCTCTATTACATTGCGTCATCTCTCCGTGGTCTTTGGAGCGGATTGTGAGATCACCGGCAATTTTTCCGCAGTCAAGCACGGCGCGTTCACGGTGATTCGAGTCGTCGGGGGCGACGTCGATGATGAACTGAAAGCCCATTTCCTCGGCATCTGTGCCCTGGTGATTGCACGGCTGGGCATAAGTCCTGCGCCTGATGCGATTGGGCTAGCTGTCGACCGGTTAGTGGAGTTGTTTCGGTCGCTCAGCCAATCGGCCCGGAAGACAGTTCAAGGCCTTTGGGCTGAGGTATTCCTCATTGCGGTGAGCACTGCCCCAGGAAAGTTGATTGATTGTTGGCACGACGACCCGACTGAGCTGTACGACTTCCACGCGGGCAAGCAGCGCATCGAGGTCAAGAGTAGTCGAGGTGAAAGACGGGTTCATGTTTTTCAGCTTGGTCAGCTCACACTTCCTGAAGGCGCCTCTGTAGTGATCGCTTCGGTCAGGGTAGACCCGGCGAGCGGCGGCGACACGGTCGGAGATCTACTCAACCAGATAGGCGACCGTGGGGTAACAGCCGAGCAATGGTTACGCGCGTACGAGGTCGTCAGTCAAACACTCGGCGACGAGTGGGAACAAGCCGCGCCACAACGTTTCGATCGCCAGCGAGGACTGGCCGAGTTGGCTTTCTACAGAGCAGAGGACATCCCTCAGGTTGACCCAGTTCTTCCACCTGGAGTACCTCGAGTCAGCTTCACATCTGATTTGTCCGGTGTCGCCTCTCTTTCGAGTAGTGACTTGTCTCGTAC
>CAUZIR010000208.1:0-3642 GCA_963579815.1 Dehalococcoidia bacterium | reverse complement strand
GCCGCCGACCACCCTGTCCCCGACTCGCCACCTGGAAACATCGGAGCCGACGGCCGAAACAGTGCCGCTGAACTCGTGCCCCATAATGTGCCCGGCGGGCACCACGTCGTACATGAACCCGTGCACATCGGTGCCGCAGACCGAGCAGTACTTGACCCGTACCACTATCTGGCCAGGTCCGGCCTGGGGCTCGGGAACGTCCTCTACCTCGATACGCTGACCGCCCTTATAAACCGCCGCTCTCAAGACCCGGCCTCTCCGGCAAAGTAGTCCAGCACCAGCTTTTTGTACTCTTCTCGCGGCGGGCTGAACAGGTCCATAGCGAGGGACCAGCCATCTAGGCCCTGTACCGAGTGCTCCACGCCGCCGGGGATGACCCACCCCTGGCCCGGTCCCAGCCGTTTCGTCTCACCGCCAATGGTGAAGTCGAACTCGCCGTGCAGCACCATCCCCGCCTGCTCATTGGTGTGGGAGTGCATCGGCACAATGGCGTAGGGGGCCATCTCGATCATGGAAATCATGATCTTGTCCCCCCAGACCAGCTTTACCGTGACGCCCGGCGCAAGCTCCTTGCGGCCGATCTCTTTAAGGTCATAGAAATAAGACATGTATATGGCTCCTAATTTGGCCCGAAGGGCGCGGCTTTTTTCCCTTCGCGGCGGGCCTGCCGGGCTCGTCGGTCGTACGGGGTGAGACTGGCAACGATGAAGTCGTTCAGCGGCGTGGCCACGCCCACCTTCCGGCCCACGCGGGCGACCGCGCCGTTGAGCACGCCCACCTCCAGCGGGTTGCCCCTGGAAAGGTCGAGGAACATCGACGAGAACAGCACGTCGCTGTGTTCCAAGAAATACGCGATGTGCTTTTCTTCCACGTCGTCGGCCACGGCGATGCCGCGGGCGCGGGCGACCGTCGCGGCTTCGCTCATCACACGCTTGGTCATTTCGAGTGTCTCTGGGGTCGTCAGAACGTTGGCCATCGACTCCCGCGTAATGCACATCATCCCGCTCAGGGCACATATGAAGATCAGCTTGGTCCACAGCCCCGACAGCACGTCGCCCGTCAGATCCGTCGGTATGCCAGCGCCGCGCAGCGTGGCGTCTACCGCCACGGCCCGCGTGGTGGTTTCGCCCGACTCCTCGCCGAAGACAATGCGACAGATGCCGCCGTCCTCCCTAATCGCACCGGGGCCCGTCAGGGACGCCTCCACGTAGGTCGCGCCCAGCAGCACCTTGTCCCGGCCAAACGCCATCGCCAGCACATCGCCCGAGCCGATGCCGTTTTGCAGCGTCAGAATGGTCGTGTCCTTGTAGACCGCCGGTCGAATCAGGCCGATGGCCTCTTCGTTGGAATAACCCTTGACGCAGAACAGCACCAGGTCGGCCTTGAACGAGTCGTCGGGCTTGTCAGTGACCCTGAGTCCAGAGGCTACAAAATCACCGGCCGTCACGCTGGTCACGGCCAACCCGCGCTCTCTCATAGCAGTCGCGTGTTCACCCCTGGCCACGAACAGCACATCGTGGCCCCCTCGGGCCAGCAAGCCGCCAAAATAGCCGCCCACGGCTCCCGAGCCCATCACAAGCACGTTCATTTTTGCTCCTCCTTTACCGGGTCCGCATTATAGAGGCACGGCCCGCATTATTGAGGGCTAGAACCCCAGGCCGCGCTCCTTCATAGAGGCGTAGGAGTTGCCGCCTATGACGATGTGGTCGAGCAGTTCTATGTCCAGTAACGCCGCGCCCTCTCGTATCTGGGTGGTCACCGCTGCATCCTCAGGGCTGGGCGTGGGGTCGCCCGACGGGTGGTTGTGCACCACAACAATGGACGGACAATTGTCCCGAATCGCCGGTCGGACAATCTCCGATACTCGGACGATAGAAGCGTTGACGTTACCCACGTATACCTGGTGTATCGCCTTCACCTCGTTCTTGGTGCTCAGGCAGATCACCCGTAAATGTTCTTGGTCCAGCGTCGACATATCTGCGCCGAGCAGGTTCATCACGTCCCGTGGCGTGGCTATCACCGGCCTGTCCTCCGAGTGCAGCGAGACCATGCGTCGCCCCAGTTCCAACGCCGCCAGCACCTGGGATGCCTTGGCTTCGGAGATGCCGTCGACCTGGCAAAGCTCGGAGAACGACACTCGCGCCAGCCCGGCGAGGCCGCCGGATCGGGACACCAGGCTGGCCGACATGTTCAGCACGCTCTCGCCCTGCCTGCCGGTGCGCAGCAAAATCGCCACCAGCTCCGACGAACTCAAGGCAGCTGGGCCCAGTTCGCGCAAGCGCTCGCGAGGCCGCTCCCCAGAGGGCAAGTCCCGAATCAGCGCCGTGTATCGCGGCTTCATCTGCTCAGCTATGTTTTGGCTCCCAACCGCCAGGCGGTGAACCAAACGGTGAAGTAAAGGTCATAGTTCCCCCCGGCGTAGCTCTTGCATTAGTGGCTCGTAAGCCAGGCGAATGGGGTCGGAGTCTTCAAGGGCGGGGGTCAGCACCAACCGGTAGTAGTCCTGGGCAATCTGCCCCTGCTGCTCATTATTGAAACTCCAATACGCGGGTCGCGGGTCCGCGGCCAGTGCCTGCCAGCCGCCGTAGCCGTACCCTTCGGCTCGCTGGGCCCGCAGCGCCTGCCAAATGTAGCCACTACCCACCAACTGGTACTGAAATACATGCACCAATTCATGAGTGAGTATGTCGAGGTTCTCCCGCGAAGCGCGTCCCGACCGGGGCAGGTTCACCGTGCGGAACAGCACGAACGCCCTGCCCTTGTTCAGTTTGAAAAACAGCGGCAACAGGCCGCCTGTGGCCACTCGTACAGCAGCGTAGTCGACGGAATCGTCCCCCAGCACCCTGGATGCCTCGGCGACCTTCTGCTCGGTCAGAGCGTTCGGTCAGGTCGTCAAACGCCAGCAGAACTCTATGAGCCAGGGAATCCGGATGATGTCTAGGGTTCGAAAAGCCACGTCATATCGCTACTCCGCGCCGCCATTATAGGCGGCAGAGCCCTGCTCCGAGTGCGGAATCCGTCATGCGTGCAAGACCGGCTCCCTGGTGGGACACGGACATCTTGTGACACCCCTCTCGGCGGCAATACAATGGCCCGGCCATGGCCCTGGCCAGTGCCCTGGGTTAGGCCCGCCCGCTGGACCCGTGCCCGAAACCCGTGCTTGAACGAGGAACAAACAAAAAATGATCAACCGCGACCGGCTAGTTAAGACCTTTATGGACATCGTCAGCATCGACAGCGTGTCGGGCGAAGAGGACGAGATCGCCGCCGACCTGACCCGCCGTTTGGAAAAGCTCGGCCTATCGGTGCAGACCGATGACTTCGGCAACCTCGTCGCCAACCCGCCGCACTACGACCCGGAAAGCGACGTTGTCCCGCTTTTGCTGTCCGTGCACATCGACACGGTCGACCCCGGGCGCGGCATCAAGCCCTGGCTGGATGGCGACGTCATCCGATCTGACGGTACGACCATTGTTGGAGGGGACGCCAAGGCCGGGGTCGCCGCAGTGCTAGAGGCCATCGAGTCACTGAACGAAGACGACACCACCCCCATGCCTTACCAGGTCGCACTGACCAGGGAAGAGGAGACGGGCCTACACGGCGCCCGCCACCTGGACTTTTCCCTTA
Organism: Dehalococcoidia bacterium; assembly: GCA_963579815.1. Classification (GTDB taxonomy): domain Bacteria; phylum Chloroflexota; class Dehalococcoidia; order Lucifugimonadales; family UBA2962; genus CAUZIR01. The sequence goes on along the minus strand of CAUZIR010000208.1, from coordinate 15 downwards.
TCCACGCCGAAGAGG
>CAUZIR010000207.1:0-3658 GCA_963579815.1 Dehalococcoidia bacterium | reverse complement strand
GGACCCAACGCTCAGCAGCGCCACTTTTGGCCGGTCGATGTGCCAGAACTGATTGGCGAACACCTCGCCGATAATGGCGAATGACAAGAGCTGCGCGGGCTTGCAATCGACGTTGGTCCCAACGTCTATGATGATCGTTCTCGGCGCCAGGCCCACGATGGGCCCTCCGAGGCAGGGCCGCTCCAGCCCTTCCATCATGCCGAGAATAACCGCGGCTGCGGCCATAGTGGCACCGGTGGAGCCCATAGACACGCATGCCCCGGCCCGGCCCTCTTTCACCAGTTTGGTGGCGACGAAGATGGAGGCGTTCGGCTTCTGACGCAGCGCCCTGGCGGGCTGCTCACCCTCCCCTACCACGCCCATTGACGGGGCAACGGAGATGGGCAGGTCTGCGGCGCCGGGATGGGCGTCCAACTGCTCTTGCAGGGGGTTGGGGTCGCCGACCAGCAGTACCGCGACATCGGTCTCCCTGGCGGCAAGTACTGCGCCTGCCACGGTCTCGACGGGGGCGAAGTCGCCGCCCATTGCGTCGAGCGCTATTGTCGTACGTTCAAGGGTCAAATTGTTGTCCAGATCGTTTGTATGCGGCTCACGCAACTACAACGGAGGCGAGAGAAGTAATGGCGGCTTCTTCAGAGTCGCCTTCTTCAGGATCTTGGGGAACCCGCACCGTCACCACCGTACAGGTGATGCGGCGTCCGCCCCCTTCAAGGCCTTCCACGTTTTTAATGGTGCCCCGGGTCTCTATTTGGTCTCCTGGGAATACCGGCGCCCGGAACCTTAGCTTCAACTTGCCGCTCCGGGCCCAGTCGAGCCCGAACGCGCCCGCCATCAGTTCGGAGACGGTGGCGGCAATCATCATACCGTGAGCTATCCTGCGACCGAAGTGGGATCCGGCCGCGAATTCGGCGTCAATGTGTATCGGATTGAAGTCGCCAGACGCCTTTGCGTAGGCGCTGACGGCCTCCTGAGTGATCAACTGCTGTACGGACGCAAGCGCGTCACCGGCTGCTACTGGAGCGGTAATGCCCAACTAAACTGGCACCGATATTGTGCTTTTGCCGGTCATTACGGTTTTGCCGTCTTCGGCGGTCACCGACAGGTCGACGACGAGGATTCGGCTGCCGCCCCGCAGGGAGTTTTGGGAAAGCTCGGCTGCGCACGTTATGGTCTCGCCCACTCGCACGGCGTCTACGAATTCAATTTCCTGACCGAGATGAAGCGTGCCGCCGGGGATGCGTAGATCGTTTACTACGCCACGCACACTGAGGGCCGCCACGGCCATGGGCGGAACGAACTCCGAACCCGCGATTGGCGAGGCGTCAGCGACCGCGGCTATGTAGGCTGAGACGGTCTGGGCATCCAGCAGGTATACCTGCCTGGAGACTGACTGGCCAGCGGCCAGGGACGAGTAGTCTACGAGTGTGTCGTTCATGTCTTTTAAGTCACTCAAAATAGCCATGAATTATAACTGCGGCGAGCCCACTACGCTTGGGATGGGGTTGCGCCCCTTTGAATAGCGGCCTCTTCTAGAAAGCGCTCGAGGAGGACGAACGACGTTTCGTTCGACAGGTCCAGGCGGGCGATGGAGAGCGCCCGGAACACCACACCGGTGGAGACACGGGCGAGCGCGTCCTCTCCCAGCGCTGGCAATTGCACGCCCAGGGCCTTGGCCACGAACCCGGCCACTCCCATGCCGTTGCGGGTGAGATGGCACCGGATCAGCGGTTGCTCGTCGTGTGTTATGAGCAGGCCGAGGTCGTCCTGAGACAGCTTCAGGCGAAGGTGTGACCGGGGTACCTCTATTAGCGTGTCTGCGTAGTCGAAAACTTCTACGTCTGCTCGGTCGGGGTCTACTGGGTCAGGCATCGCGCCAGTATACTTGCGTCCGACCATGAAAGCCCCAAACTATCGGGGAATCAGAGGAGTGCAAGATGAAAGCTGCGGTACTCAGGCAAGTTAACGAACCTCTCACAATCGAGGAAGTCGATATAGACCAGCCAATGCCGGAAGAGGTGCTGATCCGCACCGGGGCCGCGGGCGTCTGCCGCAGTGACCTCCATTTCATCGAGGGCAGCACCGGCCACCCGCTCCCGGTCGTGCTCGGGCACGAATCGGCCGGCACCGTTGAGGCAGTCGGTGACGCGGTGACGTACGTAAAACCCGGAGACCGGGTGATTACGTGCCTGTCGGTGTTTTGCGGCCGCTGTGAGATGTGCCTGTCGGGCCGCCCGGTGCTGTGCACTCGGGAGGGTCTTACCCGTGCCGAGGGCGAATCACCCAAACTGAGCCAATCGGGCGAACGGGTGCACCAGTTCCTCCGACTCTCCTCGTTTGCTGAACAGATGCTGGTGCACCAGAACGCCGTGGTCAGGGTCGACGATGACACACCGTTCGAACTGCTCGCCCTCATCGGTTGCGGGGTTACTACGGGGCTGGGTGCCGTGCTCAACACCGCGCAGGTCAGGCCCGGCTCAACTGTCGCCGTCATTGGGTGTGGCGGGGTAGGGCTGAGCGCCGTACAGGGTGCCCGCATCGCCGGTGCCCTGCGCATCATCGCCATCGACACGGTCGAAACGAAGCTCGCGACAGCGATGGAGTTCGGGGCGACCGACGTGGTCGACGCCTCTTCGTCTGACCCGGTAGAAAAGGTGAAGGCGATCACCGGGGGCGGTGTGGACTATTCGTTCGAGGCGCTAGGGGCGAAGCGCACCGCCGAGCAGGCCTTCGAGATGCTCCGGCCCGGCGGCACGGCAACGGTGGTGGGTGTGATCCCGGAGGGCACGAAGATCGAACTAGAAGGCTCCGCCTTTCTGGACGAAAAGCGCATCCAAGGCTCCAACATGGGCTCTAACCGGTTCCGCACCGACATGCCTCGCTACATTGAGCTTTACCGCCAGGGACGGCTCAGGCTGGACGAGATGGTCACCCAGACGATGGGCATCGAAGAGATCAATCGTGCGTTTACCAAGATGAAGTCGGGCTCGGTGAACCGGAGCGTCATCGTCTTTTAGGGGATGCGAAGCTCGATGTCGGGGACCGCTCCGACCACCGAAAACCAGAAGCGGGTGCGCGAGGGCACCGGCTCCAGCGCCGATCCCGCCAGCGCACCCGCCGTCGCCCTTCCGGCGGCGTCCCACAGGCTGGCCGTCTCGTTGTCATGGATGGCCCCGTCGTCACCGACCTCGAATTTCAGTGTGCGCCCGTCCACGCTTACGAAAAACGCTGCCACACCAGGAGTTGTCGGCTCTGTGAAGGCCGCGATTGCCCGGCCTGAGGCCTCGGTGTTGATAGTCAGGCTCTCATCTTGCGAGAGCGGGAAGGCCACGTGCACGCCATCCACCTCGACGGCCAAGACGGACTCACCGGGCCGTAGCCGGCCGTCCAGTTTGCTGGGGCTGACGGGGAACGCGAAGCCGCCGGAATTGACCCGCTCGTCGCAACCCACGAACGGGTCGCGCCCGTAGGGGTTGCCTCCGATCAGCCCCCCCCCCCGCAGCAGGTTCAGGTTCTTGCCCAGCACCCATGTTTGGGGATGAAGCGTTTTCCACTGCGACCAGGTAGTCATTCGCGACGGCAGCACGGTGAGCCTCTGGCCGGCAAGCGGGCCAACGATGGCCTCGCCGATGACCTGGTGCCAGTAGGAGCCTGTTTCCCC
>CAUZIR010000206.1:0-3704 GCA_963579815.1 Dehalococcoidia bacterium | reverse complement strand
TGTCGAGCGTATGTTCGCCCCGTACCACTTTTACCTGCAGGCAAAGAACTGGGACGCGTTGTTCAGGCTCGACCGACGGCTGGAAGGTAGGGTGCCGCTCGCCGTGGCTACAGCTTGGATGGTGGTCGCTCGGCGTGCTCAGCATCCGGTCACCAGGCCCGGATTGGCCAGCAGATGGCCGCTTCCGCTGGTTGCGCTGGCGACCCCTTTCCATTCCATCGCCCTCAAGTTTCTAGATGTCGCCATCAGGGCCGTGCTTAACGCGACGGGGAAAACGCCCGCCGGTGAAGAGGCGACGTGAAGGTCCTTCTGGTTACCCCGCAGATGTCGTCGGGGGGTGCGGAAACCGTCGTCTATGACCTGGCAAGCGGCCTGGCGCGGCATGGGCACGCGGTTGCGGTGGCATCGTCGGGCGGACGATTGGCGGACGAATTGGCGGCGAAAGGCGTTGAGGTTTACGAGATTCCCTCCCTGGCAGGGAAGCGGCCGATACAGGTTCTGCGGGCGGTTCCGTCGTTGGCTCGCCTGCTGCGTTCCGGGCGGTACGATGTCGTTAACGCCCACGCCTACCTGACGGCGTTAGAGGTTTGGATTGGGCGGTTTTTGGGTGGATCCCGGCCACCAATGGTGTTCACTCTCCATCTCCAGGAGAGTGAGGGGCTGTACCGAGTTATGGCCAGGACCATGAGGGCGACCGCCACGAAAGTGGTGACGGTTTGCAGATCGACCAGGGAAAGGCTCGAGGCCGGTGGATTGCCGCCGGCGATGTCCGAGGTTATCTATAACGGCGTCGATGTTGCCGGCTTCCCGGCACGTACGGCCAGTTCGCCTGGCCTTGGTGCGGCCACCCTGAGGGTGGGTGTGGTCGCCAGGCTGGTCGAGCGCAAGGGCCACAGGTTCCTTTTGCAGGCCATGGCCCAACTGCGGGACGACCCGGTGTGCCCGGATTTTGTGCTCGACATTGTCGGAGATGGACCCGGGCGTGAAGAATTGGAACGGCTGACGGCCAAGCTGGGGTTGACCACCTCGGTCAGGTTCCACGGAGACACCGATGACGTGCTGGCCGTCCTCGCGAAGCTAGACGTGTTCGTACTCCCTTCTACCTATGAGGCTTTTCCCGTTTCGTTGCTGGAAGCCATGTCTTGTGGCGTAGCCATCTTGGCTACGGGGGTGGACGGGGTTCCGGAACTCGTGGAGGATGGAGTGAATGGGGTACTGGTACGACCCGGCCGGGCCGAGGCGCTGGCCGAGGCGCTGAAGGGGTTGGTCATGGACCGGGACCGAAGGGAAACACTGGCACTGGCGGGAGCCGCACACGTACGGGAGCGGTTCACCCTTGAGCATATGATCAAAGGATACGAAAATCTGTACCTGAGCGTTGCCGGGGCCGACTCATCAGCGGTACAACGGTGACGTCGGTGTCCAGTGCTGTTGGAGAAGAAGAATGCAGTCGTTCGAAATAGACGGTCGGTCGGTCGGTGGAACGGCTCCCTGCTTCATCATCGGGGAGATAGGTCAGAATCACGACGGTAGCCTGGGTACTGCCCACGCCTACGTCGATGCGATTGCGGACGCAGGCGCGGATGCCGTGAAGCTGCAGACTCATATCGCCGCCTCCGAGAGCACGCCCGCAGAGCCCTGGCGGGTGAAGTTCAGCCCGCAAGATGAAACGCGCTACGACTACTGGCAACGCATGGAGTTCACCGAACCCCAGTGGGCAGAGTTAAAGAGGCACACCGAGGAGCGTGGCCTGGTGTTTCTCAGTTCACCATTCTCTGTGGACGCACTAGATCTCTTGAACCGGATCGGCATGGGGGCGTGGAAGGTTGCGTCGGGTGAGGTGAACAACACCATTTTAATTACGGCCATGGCGGAAACGGGTCTCCCGGTGCTGATATCGTCCGGCATGAGCCCCGTTGCCGAATTAGATGCGGCCGTCGAATTGGTGCGCGGAAAGGGTGCGCCTGTAGGGGTGTTCCAATGCACCTCCGACTACCCGACCCCGCCGGAAAAGATAGGCTTGAATGTGATTGAGACGTTCAAAGACCGATACGACTGTCCGGTCGGTCTGTCGGATCAGACGGGCAAGATTTTCGCCGGGCTGGCGGCCGCAACGATCGGTATACAGATGATCGAAATCCATGTGACCATGACCCGAGAGGCTTTCGGCCCGGACATTGCCTCCTCGGTGACGACCGGCGAGTTGGCGATGCTGGTGGATGGCATTCGGTACATAGAGAATATGACAGCTAATCCGGTAGACAAAGACGCGATGGCAAACGAACTGTCAACCCTTCGGGCGACTTTTAATAAGAGCCTGGTGGCCGCCACTGATCTTCCCGCAGGCTCGGTGTTAAAGATTCGGCACCTGACGGCAAAAAAGCCCGGTACCGGCATTACCGTGGACCGTGCGCCCGAAGTGGTAGGTAGAACCCTGGCACGAGCGCTGGCGGTGGACGAGTTCCTGTCCGAGTCAGACCTCGAACCGTCTGAACGCCAGCGGTAGAGGGCATGACTCGAAAAATCTGTGTAGTGGTCACCGCTCGCCCGAGCTACAGTCGTGTGCGGTCGGTTTTGCAGGCCGTCAAAGTCCACCCCGATCTTGAGCTACAAGTAGTTGCGGCGGCATCGGCCCTTCTGGATCGCTATGGCAGTGTAGTGGATCACATCGAGCGAGATGGATTTGAGATTGCGAGCCGCGTGTACATGGTCGTGGAGGGCGAGAATCTCGCGACCATGGCCAAGACTACCGGACTTGGTCTGATGGAAATCTCGACGGCTTTCGACAATCTTGAACCCGACGTCGTGATCACGGTAGCTGATCGTTACGAGACACTGGCGACTGCCGTCGCGGCGGCATACATGAATATCCCGGTGGCTCATCTGCAGGGAGGAGAGGTCACTGGTTCAATTGACGAGAAGGTGAGGCATGCGGTAACCAAGCTGTCCGACCTGCACTTCGTTTCCAACGACCTGGCGCGGGAACGTGTGATCAGGATGGGCGAAGAACCCGAAACGGTTTTTGCTACCGGTTGCCCGTCGATTGACGTGGTGCTGAAAATGGTCGAGGACGGAGCTGACGAGTTCGACCCTTACGAGCGCTATGGTGGGGTAGGTAGTTCACCCGATCTCTCTTCCGGCTACTCGGTGGTGATGCAGCACCCGGTGACTACGGAGTACGAGGCAGCAAAGGCCCAGATGACCGAGACACTGATGGCCGTTGAGGCTGTCGGTCGTCCGGCACTCATCTTTTGGCCGAACGTTGACGGCGGGTCGGATGGCACTTCTGAGGCGATTCGGTCCTTCCGCGAGAGGCGTGGTGACGCCAACGCTCACTTTTTCAAAAACATGTCTCCGGAGGACTTTGTCCAGTTGCTCAACGCCAGCAAATGTGTCGTCGGTAATTCCAGCGTGGCTATTCGAGAGTGCGCGTATCTGGGAGTACCTGCAGTAAACGTTGGCTCGCGCCAGGTTGGCCGGGACCGAGGGCGTAACGTGGTGGACGTGGACCATGACCAACTGGCCATTGCCAGCGCCATGACGGACATGTGGAACGCTGGAAAGTTCCCGACCGACATTCTTTATGGGGACGGCCGGGCTGGCGAACGGATCGCCGACATGCTTGCCACCCTCGAACTCAAGCACGAAAAACGCCTCACGTACTGAGGCCTGACGTTGCCATCACACAGGGTCCTGTATCTTGG
>CAUZIR010000205.1:0-3728 GCA_963579815.1 Dehalococcoidia bacterium | reverse complement strand
TGCTGACCATGGCCCGCTTCGGGGTGGACGACTCCGATGCGCAGGCCCTGCTCGGTCATGGCTGTGACGATGTCGTCGATGGTGTCCATTGGCGCGATCATGCCAATGGAGGAGAACGCAGCGCTCTCGTCGGCGCCTACGTAGACGCCGTTCTCCTTGGTGGCTAAAGTCCACTCCGGTTCCAGGGACGAAACCATGTGCAGTCCCCGATCTGCCGCTTGGGCGATCATGCGTTTGAGGAACGTGCGTGGGCAGGCCGAGTACGCTGCCCCGTCAAGGTTGACGAGATCGCAGAGCGCCAGGGCCCGTTTCGGCGCGTAGGGCAGAAGCGTGAACGTGTCCAGGTCGGGCACTACCCGGAACTCACCGACCGGCCCCATGCCCTTTACTTGCTCAAGTACGTCGCCGATGCGTAGCGCTTGCATGGCGGAGGAGAAGCCGATGCCCGAGGTGAAGCGCCCCGGCAGGTTGTCTATGTGCGTGGCCTTGTTGCGGATGACGCCCGCGTTGTCGCACCACAGGAACGCGACTAGTTGCACCCCGGCGTCCCTCGCGCGCTGGGTCACCTCTTCGAGGTAGCTATCTGGATGGGTCACTGCTGCACTCCTGTTGTTGCGACCGATGCCGCCAGTTCAATAAGCGTCGCTGCGTAGTTGGCGGCCTCGTCCAGCGAAACGGCCTCGTCCGGGCCGACGGTCCAAACGCCCGGTCCGAACACTATCGAAGGCACGCCTGCGGCCTGCAAGTGGGCTGCGTCGGTGGCGAAGAAACGGTTCGCGGGGGTGGCGAACCCGAAGGCTAGGTCCGAGCCCACGACGCGCTCGTAGCTTTGCGCAAGCTGGTCCAAGAACGGCTTCGCCTCGGGGGACATTGAGTACGCCGGTTCGTATGCCAGCGACGCCCGTTTCCAATTCGCAGATGCGTCACTCGCCGAAACGCTGGCGGCGGCCTGGGCCGCAACGGTATCTAGGGCGCTCTCGATTTGGCGCTCATCGACACCCGGGGGTATGCGCACGTCCACCCAGACCGACGCCTCTGGGGCCGATATCTGGGCGTAGAAGCCGCCCGTCATGCGGCCGGGCATCGCTCTCGGCGTGCCCTCGAACGGGCCGGTGCCGGGCGGTGCCAGTTTGGCGCGTTTGATGTCGAGGACGAACCGGGCCGCCGCCTCTACGGCGTTGACGCCGTTCTCAGATTCGCCTGTATGTACGGCGATGCCGGTGAAGCTGACGTGCGCCTGGTAGGTACCGGTGTGGGTCTGCTGGGCCGCCATACCCGTCGGTTCGCCAACGACCGCGAAACGCGCAGAACCGCCGTCAGCGAGGTAGTGCTTGGTGCCCAGGCCAAGCTCGCTGCACTCTCCCACGACGCCGAGAAAGGCGACATCGTGCGCTCCTGAGTGCCAGGCATGAGCCGTGGCAACGGCCATCGCCGCCAGGCCCGCCTTCATGTTGCCGACGCCGGTGCCGATCATAGCGCCGTCTATCACTTCGACCGTGTACGGGTCGGCGGTTGACCAGCCGTCGGCTGTGTCCACCATGTCCATGTGGCCGTTGAGTAGCAGGGCTGGCTTGTGGTCGTCGGACCCGGCGATCACGTTGAAGCGATTCGGTTCGACTTCTTGTAGCCAGGCAGGCACGCCTTTGCCATTGAAGTAGCCTATGAGCACGCCGGCGCACGGCCCCTCTTTGCCCATAACCGAGTCGACCTTCACCAGGGCGCTGGTGAGGGCCAGAATCTCTTCGGCCAAAGCGTTACGGGCCATCGGGGTTCGCTACTCCTACAGAACCGCTATGGGGTTGACCGGCGACCCCGTGCCGCCGACGAGAACGAGCGGGTTGACCGTGAGCATGAATTCGTAGCGATTCTCCTTCGCGCACTCGTCTGCAAGAGCGACGAGGGCCGCACCGTCGATGAGCGCCATGCCGTAGGCGTGGATCGCCCCGTGCACCGTCCAGGCGACGCCGTACTCATTGGGGCTGGCGTCCTCCATGTCCCACACCAGCACGGACAGGTCGTTGTCGCGCAGGAAGGGCAGGCAGGAGGCGTGCAGGCCGGGGTACTTGCTGCCTACCGGGTCGCCGCCGTAGTTGCCGTTGGCCTCTTCGTACGCCTCCCGGCCGCAGTAAACCACCACTGCGTCTCCGGGCGTCATCTTTACGCCCTGTGCCTCGGCGATCTCTTGCAGTTCCCAGCCGTGCACCGGAGAGTCGTTGTCCACGTAGGCCGTGCCCCTGAACCTGGGGACGTCCAACAACACACCCCGGGTCATGATGCCGTCGCTCCACTCGTCAACTGCACCGAAAGAGGCCCCATCAAAGCTCAGGATGTCGTCGGGGTTCTTGCCTTCCCAGGTGCCGTTTTTGTCCCACATGTGGCACAGCGCATCCAGGTGGGTGATGGTCAGGCCGTGCTGGAAGATCGATATGTAATCGAGCGCCGCGCCGCCGCCGTCTATCCAGAGCATACGCTTCATGTAGAAATCTATAGGTTTGGTGTTGTCGTGCGAAGGCTCGACCGGCAACGGCCGTGCCAGCGAGATGGGCTTGCCGCTCTTGACCAGGCTGGCCGCCTGTACCCGCTTTTCGGCGGTGATGAGGTTTATTGCCCCTGCGCCGGGGTTTTGTGGCCAGCGGCCCCAGTTGCGCCTGTCTTTCAGGTATCTATCGACCTGCTCACGGGTCGGGATTGTCTTGTCCATTGGTCTGCTCCTTAATGCCTGGTACTGGAGTGGGAGGCCTTATATGGGGTATTCGCTGTTTAGCGGGCGTCCCGGCCGCCGTCTATTACGTAGGACGAGCCGGAAATGAACGACGACTCGTCAGATGCGAGAAACAGCACCAGGTTGGCCACGTCTTCGGGCGTACCAACTCGGCCCGCGGGTATCGTTTCTACGAAGCTGCCGAACGTGCCCAGCTTGCCTTCGACGTTCTGAGAGCCGGGCGTGTCGATGAGCCCCGGCAGCACGCAGTTCGCCCGCACGCCTTTGCGCAGGTACTGGCTGGACGTTATGACCGTCAGCATTTGCACGGCGGCCTTGCTGGCCGAGTAGGGCACCGAGAAGGTGTCCCCCTCCAGCACCGACGCCGAGGAAACGTTGACGATAACGCCGGAGCCCTTGGCAACCATGACGGGCAAGACGGCTTTGGTGCACAGGAACACGCCCTTGGCGTTCACGTCCATGACCAGGTCCCACTCGGCCTCGTCGACTTCTGCCAGGTGTGGCGTGTGCACTTGGCGGCCTGCTGCGCAGACGAGGACATCGAGGCCACCCAGCTCGTTAATGGCTGTCTCGGCCATGCTGCCGACCGAGTCGCCCTGGGCCACGTCTACGGAGATGAACCGGGCATCTCCGCCGCTGGACCGAATGTCTGTGGCAACGCGCTTACCCCCGACCTCGTCCAGGTCGGCGATTAGGACGCGAGCGCCTTCGGCCGCGAACAGCCGGGCTACGGCTTCGCCTATCCCTGACGCACCGCCGGTTACGACGCACGCTCGTTTGTTCAATCTATTTGCCACTGCTTAGATGTACTCCCTGCCCCTATGTACTCTCTACCCCATGGATTCCTTGAAGGGTGTACTCGATGAGGGTCTATTGACTCGGCGCACGGGCGCACGGGCCGCTATCTTCCACCGTTATCCGCGCGAAGCCAAGTTTCATGCTGAGAAGCCGGGGGGGTCCTGGTAGCACTGTGCTTGTGCACCAGTGGTAGAATCCCCATTGCAAT
>CAUZIR010000204.1:0-3738 GCA_963579815.1 Dehalococcoidia bacterium | reverse complement strand
GTGGCCGATGATCATGGCGGGCGCTGGGGCCATTCTCCTATTAGCAGGAACGCAAGGTGGTGGCGTTCCCTCTATCGTGGCCGGAGCCATCGTCGGTGGGCTGGGAATCTTGTGGTATCGGAGCCTCACCGTCCAATACGCCATCGTACTCACGACGGCGACCGAGGAAAGAGAAGTTCTAAATTCCGACGACGAGGACTGGATAACCAAGGTTAGCGAGGCGCTCAATGACTCCTCCGTCTCCCGTGGTTAAATTGGCGCGATGACATGACCGGACCTTCTAAATCCGATCGTAACGAACTACGCAACGTCCTGCGCGAAAAGTTCCCGCGAGAGCACGGGCAACTCCTCCCTGCCCTTCACCACCTGCAGCACGAATTCGGGTTTCTCCCTGACTGGGGGATGGAAGTTGTCTCGTGGCACCTGGGCATTCCGGCCAGCGAGGTCTACGGGGCTGCGACCAGCTACTCGGAGTTGCGGGTTGGGGAGCCGGGCGATCACGTGGTTAGAGTATGTACCGGACTCGCCTGTCGAGTGGCCGGTGGCGACGGTGTCCTTGACACTCTCAAGGCCTGCCTCGGCGTTGGAGTGGGCGAGACTTCCAGTACAGGTAGCGCAACAGTGACATTAGAAAACACGGCCTGCGGCTTTCTCTGCGGGGTAGCTCCCGCTATCCAGATAGACGGACGCTGGCACGGGCGCACCACGCCCGAGAGGGCTGCAGTTGCAATGGATCGGCTTTCGCCCGGGGCGACATCGTGACGGCGCAGGCTTCCTACGAACGGCTCCGTGAAGCCGCGACTGACCGGCTATCGGCCCACGCAGGGAAATTCCGCGTCTCGGTACAGGTGGGACATTGCTCGACCTCCGTAGGGGCCGAAGATGTCGTCGAGTCCTTTCGAGGGGACTTGCTGGACAACTCTCACCTCGTCATAACGGGCTGCGACGGTGCCTGCTTCGACGCCCCGGTGGTGACGGTCACCGATCCGGGCGGCTCGTCAGTACGCCTGCCAAGGGTGGACTTCGACACCGCGATCCGCATCTCCACAATGCTTGAGGGTGGCGCGGTTCCGCTCCGCTACGAAGACGACACCGCCTTTCTGTCCGGCCAAACGCGGGTCGCATTACAGAGCATAGGTGAGATCGACGCCGAAAGCATCGACGAGAACTTGAGCCTCGGCGGTTATAGCGGGTTTGCAGCGGCCTTATCTGAAACAGCCGAAAGCGTTATCGCGCAGGTAAAAGAATCAGGCCTCAGGGGGCGCGGGGGCGCATATTTTCCCGCTGCGCTCAAGTGGGAAGGCGCACGCAAAGCCGCTGGCGAGCCCCGCTATCTCATCGTCAATTCGGAAGAGGGCGAACCCGGCCTGTTCAAGGACCGCCACATCATGGAGGGTCTGCCCCACCGGGTAATTGAAGGCTCTTTGATCGCCGCCTACGCCGCCGGTGCCGAAACCATCTTCATCTACATCAACGCCGAGGCCGATCTCTCCGCCGCGCGCATGGAGAAGGCGCTGGCCGACGCGATGGCGCTCGGGCTGGTCGGCGACGACATCCTCGGGTCGGGATGGGCCGTAAACATGGAAATCCGACGTGGTGCTGGCGGCTACGTTTGTGGCGAAGAGACCACTCTGTTGAACACGATGGAGGGTTACCGCCGAGAGCCTCGGCTGCGTCCGCCCTTCCCTACCGAGTCGGGCTACCTCGGCAGACCGACCGTCATCAACAACGCAGAAACCCTGTCCAACTTGCCATTCATAATGACCGCTGGTTCCGAGGCGTTCGCCGCTATCGGCGTTAAGAACGCGTCGGGCACCAAGGTGATGAGCCTGTCAGGAGCGGTTACACGGCCCGGACTGGTCGAGGTGCCGTTCAGTACTCCGCTCCGGGAAATTTTTATGGACATCGGCGGCGGCCTGCCGCCTGGCCGAACACTGACTGCATTGGGAGTCGGGGGACCTTCGAGCGGACTCCTCCCACCCTCGGCGCTCGACATAGAAGTGATGCCCGGCATGCTGCACGAGTCCGGCGTCATGCTGGGCGCGGGTGGGCTGGTGGCGTTAGATGGTTCAATCGACCCAGTCGAGGCGATGCGGGCGCTGGCCGCCTACAACGCCGACGAATCGTGCGGGAAATGTACACCGTGTCGAGAAGGCACCCCGCGCATGGTAGAGGCCATCGACCGTCTCGCATCCGGCAACGGTTCGCAGTCCGACCTGGACGAACTGACCTTACTCGCCGAAGTAGTCGGATCGGCCTCCCTCTGCGGGCTTGGTCAGGCCGCCGGTGGCCCAATAACCAGCTTCCTCCACTTCTTCCCAGGAGCCCTGAGTGCCAGCAAAGATGATTAGAACTGTAGATTGCGGGAGTGATGAGGCCTCGGCCGAAGAAGCCCTGACGAGTGAGGCACAGCCTCACGGGAGCACGCCATGACCGTCACAGTGTCAATCGACGGCCGTAAGCTGACCGTAAATGACGGGGCATCGGTGCTCGATGCGGTGAACGCCTCTGGGACGTACGTCTCCCAGCTATGCAAAGACCCGGACATGAAGGCAATCGGCGCATGTCGTACCTGCCTGGTGCAGGTAGACGGCGTGCGAGGTTACCCGGCCTCGTGCTCGGTGCCCGCGAGTGAGGGCATGAAGGTGTTCACCGACACACCCGAAGTTCGCCGAATCCGCACGGGAGTAATAGAACTTACCCAGGCGATGGTGCCAGAACCCAAAGGTGACATAAGCCATCGCGAGTTGACCATAGCCGCGGAGCACCACGGCATCGCCAGTTCCCGGTGGGCTTCGCGCGACCGAGAGCCCGTCGATACCTCCAACCCGGTATTCGACATCGCGATGCAGGACTGCATCCTCTGCGGCCGCTGCGCCCAGGCCTGCCAGGACGGCCACCAGTTTATCGGCGCCATCGACTTTCTTGGCTCAGGCAGCGCAACCAGCCGCATCGGTACGTTCATGGACCAGCCACTGGTGGACTCTTCCTGCACTACCTGCGGGCAGTGCCTCTCGGTCTGCCCGACTGGCGCAATCCGGCCGAAAGAAGTTGTGGAAAACGTGGTCAAGACCGTCACCACCACCTGCCCATATTGTGGCGTGGGCTGCGGCATTAAAGCCCGGGTCGATGAAAACGACGCCATCGTCGAAATGCTCGACGACCCCGACAACCGCTCGAGCCTGGGAATGCTCTGCGTCAAAGGCCGGTTTGGCTACACCTTCGTGCACCATAAGGATCGCCTCACGACGCCGCTCATCCGCAAGAACGGGGTGCTAGAACCGGCTGGCTGGGACGAGGCACTCGACCTGATCGCAGAGAAACTTTCCGGGTACACAGGCAGTGAGTTCGGAACGCTATGCTCGGCGAAAGCTACCAACGAAGACGGCTACATACAGCAAAAGTTCGCCCGGTTGGTGATGGGATCGAACAACATCGATCACTGCACACGCTTGTGTCATTCGCCGTCGGTAGAGGCGATGCTGGTTGCACTCGGCAGCGGCGCTACCTCAAACTCCTACGTCGACTACGAAGAGGCGGGCTGCCTGGTGATCATCGGTTCGGACGCTAACTCCAACCATCCCGTAGCCGCCGCACGGATGCGCAGGGCCGTGGTCGAGCGCGGGGCAAAGCTTATCGTCATCAACCCCCGGCGCATCGATATGTGCGACTACGCCGATATATGGATGCGCCCCCGGCCCGGCACCGACGTGGCCCTTCTAAACGCTATGGCCAAGG
>CAUZIR010000203.1:0-3742 GCA_963579815.1 Dehalococcoidia bacterium | reverse complement strand
ACGCCCCTGCACAGGTATCTCGCGCTCGATGAACTACTCGGCGGGGCCGAGGTCTGGGTCAAACACGAGAACCACCAGCGACTCGGCGCGTTCAAGATGCGCGGCGGCGTCAACTACATGCACAAGCTGTCCGACGACGACAAGCGGGCGGGCGTGGTTACCGCGTCCACCGGGAACCACGGGCAGTCCATCGCGTTCGCTGCCGGGCTGTTCGGCGTGCAGGCCATCATCATCGTGCCGGAAGGGGCGAACCCCGGCAAAGTGGCCTCGATGCGAGCGTTGGGGGGCGACGTGCGCTTCTACGGACGCGACTTCGACGAGTGCCGCCAGGAGGTCGAACGGCTGTCCAAAGAAGAGGGCTACCGCTACATCCACTCGGCCGAGGAGTCCGACCTGATTGAAGGCGTCGGCACCTATGGCCTGGAAATAATGGACGACCTGCCCGGCGTGGACGTCATATTCGTTCCCATCGGCGGGGGTAGCGGGGCCTGCGGAACCGCCATCGCCGCCAAGTCCATCAAACCCGAAGTACAGGTAATCGGCGTGCAGTCGTCAGCGGCCCCGGCGGCCTACGAGTCCTGGCGCACCGGCGAGATGGCCACGCTGCCCATGGGGACGGTGGCGGAGGGCCTGGCCACCGGTGTCGGGTTCGATTACACCATCGACATATTGCGCGACCTGCTCTCCGACTTCGTACTCGTTTCCGACGAGGAGCTAAAGAAGGCCGTCGTCCTGGCCCTGGAGCACACCCACAACTTGGCCGAGCACGCCGGTGCAGCGGCCCTGGCAGGGGCGATCAAGTCGAAAATCAGGCTCGCCGGAAAGACCGTCGTCCTGGTGCAGAGCGGCGGCAACCTGTCAATGGAGCATCTCCGGGAAGCGCTGGGCGCTTCGCTCTAGGGCTCTTCGGCTGATGGCCTCATCGCTTTTGCAAGTCGGCGACGTCCCGGACGCCCTCGGCGTCCAGGGCGGCGAGTAGTTCGCGTTTGATGCGGCCCACTGTGGCCGGTCCCCGGTAGACGAGGACCGTGTAGATCTGCACGGTCGTTGCGCCCGCTTTCAGCGCCGCTAGCGCCTCGGCACCGGTGAAGATGCCGCCGCACGCGTTTATGGCCATAACGTCGCCTACCTGGGACCGTGTTTCGCGCACCATACGGAGCGTGTCTGCGAACAAGGGCCTGCCGCCCAGGCCGCCCTGTCCTACTGCCAGCCGCGCATCCTGCACCGGCCGCGAGTTGGCCACTGTTAGCCCGTCAACCCCGGCGTCTGCGCATGCCCGCACCAGCGCCAGGCCTTCGCGCCGGGCATCGGGCGTGTCGGCGTAGGGCGGCAGCTTCACGAAGACCGGCCTGATCGCACTCTCTTTCACGGCGACGAGCAGTTCGGTTAGGGCCGCCGGGTCGTGAAACGCCCGCAGCCCGGCCGTGTTCGGTGAGGAGATGTTCACCTCTACGGCGCTCGCGTAGGGCTGGACCAGGCGATGGCAGGCGACCACGTCGTCGACCTCCGTGCCCGCGATGCTGGCTACTAACGGCACATGCCCAGAATATCGGCGCATGCGGGCCGCAGCCGGTTCAGCGCCCTTGCCAGGAAACCCCAGCGAGTTAAGCAGTGCTTCGCGGGGTACGTCGCGAGCCATGCGCGGCCTCGGGTTGCCGGGCCGCGGCCCCAGCGTCACCGTGCCGCCTGTGAGGTAGCCGAAGCCCAGCGCCGACAGCGAGGTCAGCACGCGAAAGTCCTTGTCGAACCCCGCCGCCAGGCCGATGGGGTTGGCCAGCGAGATGCTGCTAAGGTCGGTGCGCAGCCGGGGCGAGTCGCCGTGCAGCAGTGGCGACAGCGCGTTCCAAAGTGGCGCAATACCCAGAAGGGTCTCTGCCATGCCTTGGGCCGTCTCGGCCGGGAGCGTGAATAGCAGCGGTCTGACCAGTGCCCTGTACAACATCGAGGGGATTATAGGCGACGGGTCTTTTATTGGGGTTAAGGCACGCTTGCGCCGAACGGGGGCCGCATGGCCTACTTATAGGCGGAGCGCTTTTACATGGACCTGACGTTTGAAAGAGGCGAAGCTGCGAAGCCCAAGGGCCATGCCCTGGTCTACTTCACTGTGTCCGACGCCCCCGGCCAACTCTGGGCCACCTACCTCATCGTCCTGCCCATCAATGTGGACGTGACCAAGTACGTGCCGCCCTTCCTCATGAACCAGATGGGCGAACTGGGTCCGAAGGACCTGTCGGCGTTCGCCTTCCCACCGGCACCCGAGCAGGTACCCAACCGCGACCATTTGAACGAACTGGCGGACCTGCGCGACGACGACATCCTGTTCGGCGGGGCGCTCCCCGGCGGCGCGGACGACGTGGCCTCGGCCATGTTCAACGTCAACGAGATGTTGCAGGCCTACTCGCAGCTGTACTCGGCCAACGCACCTGTCTCAATCGCCGAACCCGAAGAGACCGAAGACACCAGCGGCGCGGGGGTCAACGAAGTCCTCTACGGCCTGATGAGCGAGAGCGACCGGCTGGGCGAACTGACCAAACTTATCGGCCGTCTGCGCTACGCCGTGGACGGCTCAGAAGACAGTCTCATCCGCGAAACCGAGGATGAAATTACGGTGCTGGAAAAGCATCTACCTGGTGACATGCAGGTGCCCAAGCTGGTCGCGGCGGTGAAGACCTCCGACGCCAGGGGCGCGCAACTGGCTGCCCTGTACCTGCAGCGCTCGTACCACCTCGTGCAAGAGGCGTTCACGGAACTGGGCGCAGTCGAGCGCGAGATCGAAGAGCTAGAGGCCGAGAGCTAGGAAAGCGCTCTCCGCGCGGCCGGGCCGCGCTCTAGGGCTCTTCGGCTCTTGGCCTCATCGCTTAGCTATGAGACTGCTACTTAGCTAAAAGCGCTTCTACTTCTGCCCTGGTTGGCATGGCTGCTTGTGCGCCCTCTTTGGTGACTGCCAGCGTCCCCGCCGCGCATCCTCGTCGTACGGCTTCTGACAGCGGGCGGCCCTCGGCGAGCGAGACGGCCAGCGCGCCCCCGAAGCCGTCACCGGCGGCGACCGAGTCCACCGGTTCAATCTCGAACCCGGCAACGAACCCTGAGTCGTCGCCCGTGGCGTAGTACGCCCCCAGTTCGCCCATCTTTATGACGACCGTGGGAATGCCCTTGCCCAGTAGCGCCTTTGCGGCGGCCGCCGCGGACTCGGTGCTCGTAACCTCTATGCCGGTAAGGAACTCGGCCTCGGTCTGGTTCGGGGTGATGATGTCCACGGCGTCCAGCGCCCGCTCCATGTCGGGGTGCGGCGGTGCCGGGTCCCAGAACACCGGCACGCCCATAGCCCGCGCGGCCAACGCCACCTCGTAGGTCACGTCGAACGGCAGTTCTAGCTGGAGCATGAGCGCGTCGGCCGTCTTCAGCGCGGCTTTTGCTGCGTCTACCTGCTCGCCGTCACATCGCAGGTTCGCTCCCCTGACCTGGGTGATGTAATTTTGCCGGTCGCCGTCCAGCATTATCATGGCGATGCCCGATGCGGCTTCGGGGTCGTCGGCAATGGCCGACACGTCGATGCCCTCTTTACGCATGTCGCCAACCAGTACGGGGCCGAAGGTATCGGTGCCGACTTTCCCAACCATGCGCACCAGCGCGCCCATGCGGGCGGCGGCGACTGCCTGGTTGCCGCCCTTGCCGCCCGGCGTTGTGTAAAACAGGTCGCCCGTGACGGTCTCGCCGGGCTTGGGCATGTGCTGGGTGAGGG
>CAUZIR010000202.1:0-3764 GCA_963579815.1 Dehalococcoidia bacterium | reverse complement strand
AAGGCGCACTAACGCTGTCTACGTATGGTGGGCGATGGGGGATTCGAACCTCCGACCTCTTGCGTGTGAAGCAAGCGCTCTAACCACTGAGCTAATCGCCCGGGAAATGCACCATATGTGAACAAGGGGGGAGTGCGCTTGGTGGGACTCGAACCCACGGCCTCAGCCTCCGCAGGGCTGCGCTCTATCCACTGAGCTACAAGCGCGTGAAAACAAAGCTACTACTGGTGGCCCCCCGCTATTTGCCGGGGACCGGGATGGGCAATGGTGCCGAAGGAGGGAGTCGAACCCACACGCCCTTTCAGGCACTGCGTCCTGAACGCAGCGCGTCTACCATTTCGCCACTTCGGCATTCTAAGAAACCCCCTTGCCTACCTGTCAACGGACCTACTGGTGGGCGGTAGGGGATTCGAACCTCTGACCTCCTGTGTGTAAGACAGGCGCTCTAACCGCTGAGCTAACCGCCCTGGCAGGCCAACCGTCTCCGGGTGCCATCCAGGAATCATCTAGGCAGGAGGGTGTTAATGTGCTTTCGGGTCAACGGTGGCAACGACAGGGCTCGAACCTGTGACCTAGCGCTTATGAAGCGCCCGCTCTGCCACTGAGCTACGTTGCCACGGGTCGTTTTCCCATAGAAATCATATTATAGGCCCGCAGGGGTGTCAAAGCTCGTGGATGCCACTTCCAACCGGGCGTAAGCGCCTAAAATGCTTGTTGCGCCGACCGCCCGGTCGTATACTTCAGCCGGGCATTTCAGGTGCCATTAGACCCCTCTTTCAAACCCCTTTTATTGGGCCCGAATTGAGCCGGGGTGTATCCCAGTTCCGCAGCCTATTACCGGCAGGAACCGGAGAGGAGTAGCACGTTGGTATCACTCACCGAGAGCGAGGCACTCAGACAGGCGTCCCTGCGCTACTTGTGGATACACAACCGCGATTGGGTTGAAATGGCCGAGTCCGGCGGACCGACGATGATCGTCTCCGGAGACGGAGTGCGAGTCACCGACTCGGACGGCAATTCGTGGATAGACGTTAACGGTGGTTATAGCTGCGTAAACGTGGGATACGGCAGGGCCGAGATCGCCCAGGCGGCGTACGACCAGATGGTCAAGGTCAACTTCTGCCCCGTGGGCACCACCGCCGAGCCCGTCATACGGCTGGCGGCGAAACTGGCTGAACTTGCACCCGGCGACCTGAACAGGGTCTTCCCGGTCTCCGGCGGCTCCGAAGCGAACGAGACCGCAATCAAAATTGCCCGCGCTTACCACAAGCGCCGGGGCGAGGCGGGTCGGTACCGGGTCATCAGCCGAAAGGGCTCGTTTCACGGTACGACCGCAGGAGTGCTGTGGACGGGCGACGGGCCGCCCGCTCCCAAGTCGGACTTTGGCCCGGCGTACCCGGGCATGGTCCACGTTCCTCAGCCCAACCCGTATCGCTGTGAGCTAGGGGGCCAAACCGCGTCCGAGTGCGCCATCTTGTGCGCACAGGCCGTAGAAGACGCCATTCTCTACTACGGTGCCGACACCATCGCAGCGTTCATAGGCGAGCCGATGGCCATCCCCCAGGGAGCCCCTATGCCGGGGCCCGAGTATTGGCCAAAGGTGCGCGAGATTTGCGACCGCTACGGCGTGGTGATGATCATCGACGAGGTGGTTTGCGGCTTCGGTCGCACTGGCCGCATGTTCGGCATGGAGCACTTCGGGGTGGTCCCCGACATCATGACGGTGGCAAAAGGCATCGTCAGCGCCTACATGCCCATGGCAGCGACGATAGTGAGCGACGAAATAGCCGACCGCTTCGGGGGTGGTGACGATGCGCTGCAACATACCCTCACCAACAGTGGGCACCCCGTTTCGGCCGCCGCAGCACTGAAGAATATTGAAATTATCGAGACCGAAGGCATGGTCGAGAACGCGGCCGAAGTGGGTGCGTACCTGAAGGCGCAGCTGGAGGGCCTTGCCATCGATCATCCCCTTGTAGGCGATGTGCGTGGGGCCGGGCTGTTCGTTGCGGTCGAACTGGTCTCGGACAGAGCCACTAAAGCCGCTTTCGCTCCAGAAGAAAACATTGGCAAGCGCCTGACGGAGAAATTCCGCAAGCACGGACTCATCTTCCGGGCCAGGGAGAACATTCTCCACTTCGGCCCTCCCATCTGCCTCACGCGCGGCGAGGCGGATGAAATCGTCCATGCGGTCGATCTCGGGCTGTGGGAACTTGAGGGAGAGATGGGCATAGGCAAGCTGGCATGACGACCACCAAGGACCTGCGCGACACCGCCCATCGCCACCTGTGGATGCAGGCGAAAGGGTGGCGGGACATGGCCGAAGAGGGCGAGCCGATCATCGTCGCCGAGGCGAAAGGCCTGTCCATTACCGACACCGAGGGCCGTGAGTGGCTGGACGTCAACGGCGGCTACGCGTCGGTCACGGTGGGCTATGGGCGCACCGAAATTGCCGACGCCGTTCTAAAGCAAATGACCGAATTGGCCTACTACCCGGAGCAGACCGCGGCACCGCCGACTATTCGGCTGGCCGAGAAGATAGGCGAGCTTACGCCCGGCGATCTGGAGCGGTCCTGGCTGGTGGCCGGGGGCTCTGAAGCGAACGAGACCGCCATTAAGATGGCCCGCGCCTATCACGCACGACGTGGGAATGGCGGCAGGTACAAGATCATCTCTCGCCGGGGCTCGTACCACGGAGCGACCGGTGGCGTCGCGTGGATGGGCCGGTCCCAGGGCGGCGTGAACCTCTCGGACTTTGAACCCGAGCCGCTGGGCCTCGTGCCCGCCCCTCAGCCGTACCCTTACCGGTGCGAGTTTGCCGGCCAGACGCCATCAGAATGCGCCGTGCTCTGCGCCGAGGCCCTCGAACGCGTCATTGTGAGCGAGGGCCCAGACACGGTGGCGGCGTTCATTGGAGAGGCCGTAACGAGTTCTATAGGGGCGATTGTGCCGGGGTCGGAGTATTGGCCAATGGTCCGGGAGATCTGCGACCGCTACGGGGTCTTGCTCATCGACGACGAGGTCGTGTGCGGGTTCGGCCGCACGGGCCGCATGTTCGGCATTGAGCACTTCGGCGTCGTTCCCGACATCATGACCATGGCCAAGGGCCTGGGCAGCAGCTACGTCCCAATCGGATCGGTGGTGGCGACCACAGAGGTAGCCGACGCCTTCGTGGGGGAGGGGAACGTTTTCCATGCGGCACTGACCGCGGGCGGCCACCCGGTAGCCGCGGCAGCAGCCCTGGCGAACCTGTCTATCATTGAAAACGAAGGCTTGGTGAGCCGGTCTGCCGAACTGGGCGGGTACTTCCTGAACCTTCTGACCGACCTTTCACAGTCCCATCCCGTTATAGGAGACGTGCGCGGCATCGGGCTGCTACTGGGCGTTGAACTGGTGAGCGACAAAGAAACCAAGGCAGGATTTCCAGAATCCTTTAGAATTATCGATCGGATGACCG
Source organism: Dehalococcoidia bacterium (assembly GCA_963579815.1). Classification (GTDB taxonomy): domain Bacteria; phylum Chloroflexota; class Dehalococcoidia; order Lucifugimonadales; family UBA2962; genus CAUZIR01. The sequence goes on along the minus strand of CAUZIR010000202.1, from coordinate 307 downwards.
AGAAGTTCAGGCAGCGAGGTTTGCTGCTGAGAATGCTCGGCCCGCAAATTTTGCAGATGGCGCCGCCGCTGTGTGTCACTCACGACGAGGTAGACAGGATCGTCGCGGATGTCGATTCTGCCCTGTCCGAGTTGGAAACTGAATTGGAGACTGTGGGAGGCTTGGGCGCCTGACCTGGCGGCCAACCTAGCAAACAACATGCCTGCTTACGCAATATTAGGAGCCCAGTGGGGCGACGAGGGCAAAGGCAAAGTCGTCGACTTCCTCGCCCGTCGCGCAGACATCGTCGCCCGGTTCGCCGGCGGCA
>CAUZIR010000201.1:0-3787 GCA_963579815.1 Dehalococcoidia bacterium | reverse complement strand
CGTCGCCCATCACGAACACGCGCTCGTTCCCCGAAGCGACCATCAGGCTCTGGTGACCGGGCGTATGGCCAGGCGTGTCCACCGTCACAATCTCGCCCGTGATCGACTCGTCCCCCTCAATCGTCTCGACCTCTACTACCCGTTGCAGGTCGTCCGTCACCCGGCGCGACAGGTCGAAAACGTCCGCTGCGTACTCCGAATAGTCGTGCCCGTGCGGGCCATTCTTCGCAGCCTCCGGGTCCAGAATCGCCTCCCAGTCCGTCTTGGGGACGATGTACTTGGCGTTCGGGAACGACGCCACCGGGTCGCCGTCCGGCCCATCTGGCCGGGTCACGTGCCAGCCAATGTGGTCGAAGTGCATGTGCGTGGCGAACACGATGTCGATGTCCTGGGGCCCGTAGCCGCACTGGTCCCGCATCGTGGGCACCAGATTGCCGACTACGTCCGGGTAGGGCGCGAACGGCACCGGACCGACGCCCGTGTCCACCAGCACCTTGTGCTTATCCGAGACGATGAGGAACGAGCCGTAGTTCACCCGTTCCCGCAGCATCCCGTTTTCGTCGATGTCTGCGGCGTAGTCCGTCCAGTCCTCCGGCCCCTGCTCCGGGAACATCTCGGCCATGTCCTCCGGGCTCGACGTGTCCGTCAGCGCGATGATGCGCAGGTCGCCGACCGTTGTGCTTTCGCCTGGCATATGCTTTCTCCGTGTGTGACGGGGCGGCCATCGCCCCTACGCTTGTTTGTGCCGGGAGGGCGGCTATCGCCCTTACGCTTGGTTGTGCCGGGGGCGGCTATTGCCCCTGGGCCAGCGCTTGCCAGTAGCGTTTGCCTTTGCCTCGCACTATGTGGCCGAACCCTGGGGCGGGGAAGTGGCCTATCGCCGCCAATAGCCCCTCGCGCTCCAGCCACTCCACCGTCTCCGTTCGCGTCTTCGCGCCCAGCTTCGGGTGCACGTCCGCACCCACCAATCGCTCCGGCACATCCACCTGCACCGGCATATGGATCGCGTCACCCACTATAAACGCCCGCTCGTTCCCGGCGTTGACCATCAGGCTCTGGTGACCGGGAGTATGGCCCGGCGTGTCCACCGTTACTACCGAGTCAGTTAGTTGATGACCGTCTGCACGTCCGTCACCGCCATCAGGTCGTCGGCCGTCGGCCTGGCCAGTTGGAACACCTCGGCCGCGCCCGGCGAATAGTCGTGCTTATGGGGGCCTTGCTGGGGCAGACTCGGGTCCAGCAGCGTCTCCCAGTCCGTCTTGGAGACAACGTACTTTGCGTTGGGGAAGGCGGCTGTCAGCTCGCCGTTGATGCGGGTCACATGCCAGCCCACGTGATCGAAGTGCAGGTGAGTGGTGAAGACCATGTCGATGTCTTCTGGCCCGTAGCCCGACTGCTCGCGGAACGTCGGCAGCAGATTGCCCTCGACGCCAGGCCACCGGGCTACCGGGCCAGGGCCGACACCCGTGTCTATTAGCATTTTGTGGTCGCCTGAGACGATCAGGTAGCAGCCGATATTCCCCGGCTCCCGGTGCTTCCCATCCTCATCAACGAACTGAGGATAGTCCGCCCAGTCTCCGGCCCATGGCCTGGAAAATAGGTGGCGAGGTTCGGGTGGTACACCCCATCACTAAGCGCAATCACCTCCACGTCGCCGACTCTTATGCTCTTATCTGCCATTGGTTAACCCCTCCGGGACTATGCACTTGACCCTGCTGTAGGTACGAATCGGGCCGGTGGTGTACGCGACGCTCACCGCTGAGGAATTTCGAGGGTAAACGGCATAGACCACAAGTGCCATTTGTCGCCTAATTGAACTCGTACCCTGATTGGGTACCTCCTTGCGGGAAGCTCTCCCGGGAGTGGCCACCAGTCTTCAAACCCCAAGTGGTGTCCCTTTACGAGAGGCATGGATCGTTCGTCCATTGACGATATGACGGCTTCATCTAAGGAAATCTGGCGACCGACAAACTTAGACTCTACATTTGAATGCACACTGTAGGAGACTCGTATCATGCGCCGACCTGGAAATTCTCCGGGCGAGTCCACTACCCAGACCGATTCGATTGTCGGCTCGACTTTGGCGACCACCTCATCATTCACCGGCTCGACATCTGGGAATTCGATCGGACGAGGTTTGGATTTCTTCGACCCATTCGATGTGTGAACGTGCAGATAGGCAGTGTGCGTGCCTGGGGCGACCAGAGAATCGATCGCGAATTCAAGTCTTACGACTCGTGAAATCCCAACCTTGTCATTTGAGTCTTTAAGTTTTGTATGGAATTCTTTCTCTCCAATTTCGAGTGCGAGAAAGTCAACAGGCGTGGCGGGAATTGCATTGATAAGCGCCCTAAACTTGCAAACTAGAGAATCATCTGGCCATTCAAGGACCGATTGAACATCAAGGCCTCGGTCTGAATGGCCACCCTCAGTGGTTCGCCTGATGAGGAAACGCGGATCAGTCTTGAATCTGATCTCAAGGACCTGTTCCTGCCGCTGTGCGGCAAGGCCTTCTGCGCTATCCTGCGCTCCTGGGTTCTGAACGAGAATGTCGGGGTCGTGGCGGCGCATGATGCCGTCAAGTCGCTGTAGTTTTCCGTCCAACACCCGCGCTAGAAATGTGCCAGATATCCGGGGGCGGAAGATGTCGAGGGTGTCGAAATAATGTCCATCGCTAACAGACAATTCCCTAATGATCGGCAGGGTTTTCGACTCCCATTGCCTGAACTCATCCTCGAACGCCGGATTACTGTTGGCTCCATTCCTTAGCGCGACGCCCTCAGACTTGCGGTTGCCAAGTTGATCGACTAGATCCCTTTTTAGTTCAGGGTTGGCTTGTAACCGGAGTTCATTTTCAGCGTCAGCAAGCCGCCTTATAGGGGGCAATAGCAAAACCGACAAGGTAGACCAGTGCCAGCCCCGCGAAGGCACTGGCAATAGGCACTAGGGTTTGATACACGACTAACGGCCAGTCGCTGAGAGCATCTTTGGCGAAACCGGGCTGCCACAAAAGTACCCAGATAGAGGTGATGGCGAGTACCAAGCCCTCGCCAAGCCACAAACGAATCGTGCCCAGCGCAGACGCAGCGTGCGCCGATGCAAACGACCGAGACGAGTCGTTTCGCTCAGCCACGTCGTTTCGCCATGCCCGGCATTGTAATACCGCCGCTTTTTTTAGACATTGGCGGACTCAAGCGCCTAGTCCCGAACCACACCCCAAGCCGCCGGGTCGGCCCCACCCCAGCGCCACCCCCCAGGCCACCGCCCCAGCACCGCCTACCCGCCAGGGCGTTTCCCAATCTTGCGCAGGCCGCTGATGATCGCCGATGCGCCCACGCCGATCAGCAGCAGTGACCACACTGGGAACCCGTCACCGGAGAGGACTCCCCAGACCCCTATTCCCAGCGAGAAAGCTCCCGAAACGAACGTCCAAACGACGTTGCCGCCGCCGTCTTTTTTCTCGGCCGGTTCGGGGTCCCGCACGGGGTGTTGGCCGGGCTCCAACTGGGGGCCCCACTCAGGCTGCCACTCGGGCGAGGGGTCTGGCTCGGGACCGACCCCAGGCAGCATGGACTCCCAGTCTGGCGACCGGCCTGGCGACCGAATCGGGGGCTGCCGATCTTGCTCCGGTCTGATCCGCGTTCGCGCAGGCACCAGGGCAGCACCGCACTCGGGACACTTCCCGGATGACCCCTCAACCACCCGCCCGCAGGCGTCGCACTTAACGTAAGTCAGGTTCGCCATTACGCCCTTTGCTACTCGCGAGGGCCCTTCGCCCGCTTGCGCA
>CAUZIR010000200.1:0-3795 GCA_963579815.1 Dehalococcoidia bacterium | reverse complement strand
TGTCGCCGCGGACCCGGAATTTGCCGCGAGACAGGTCGAAGTCGTTGCGCTCGTACTGCATTTCCACGAGCTGGCGGATGAGCTTGCCCCGGTTGCGCGTTTCGCCCTTGCGCACGGAGGCGACGAAGCTCTGGTATTCCTCCGGCGAGCCGAGGCCGAAGATGCAGGAGACAGACGCGACTATGAGGGTGTCACGCCGGGTTAGGAGGGCTCGCGTTGCGGAGTGGCGCAGCTTGTCTAGCTGCTCGTTGATGTCTGCGTCTTTTTCGATGTAGGTGTCGGTGCGGGGTATGTAGGCCTCGGGCTGGTAGTAGTCGTAATAGCTGACGAAGTATTCGACGGCGTTGTTGGGGAAGAAGTCTTTGAACTCGGTGGCAAGCTGGGCGGCGAGCGTCTTGTTGTGGGCGAGGACGAGCGTGGGGCGCTGGGCCCGTTCGATGATGTTGGCCATCGTGAAGGTCTTGCCACTGCCTGTGACACCGAGAAGGGTCTGGTGGCGCAGGGCTTCGTCCAGGCCCGCAGCGAGGGCGTTGATGGCTTCGGGCTGGTCGCCCGTGGGTTTGAAGTCGGAGACTATTTCGAAGTCGGGCATCGGTCACGCAATTGTACGCGCACTCTGGGTGTTTACTTTTGGGGGTGTTATCGCACTATGCTCGATTTATGGCCACGAGAGGACTGACACCGAAACAGCAGGGGTTCGTGCGGGAGTATCTGCGCGACGCAAACACCAAGCAGGCGGCGATTCGGGCCGGGTATAGCGAGAGTTCCGCGAGCAAGTACGCGCACGTCATGCGCCACAGGCCGGCGATTGCGGCAGCGATTCAGCAGGCTCAGAACAGGCTGGCGGTGGCGGTGGGCGTGAAGGCGACGGATGTGGCGCGGGAGCTCGCTCGCATCGCGTTCGCGCCGGTCGAGGACGACGGGCCGATCAGCTACGGCGACAAGCTGAAGGCGCTGGCGCTGCTGGGACGACACCTGGGGATGTTCGGGGTTCGCGACGGGGCCGACGCCCTGGACACGACGACTCGGGTGGAGATCATCATCCAGGGCAAGCCCAGCTAGGACGCAATGGCCCATTGCGAAAGCGATGAGGCGAAAGCCGAAGAGCCTTAGTGCGAGCCCTGCTCGCGGAGAGCAGGCCATCAGCCGAAGAGCCCTAGAGCATGGCCCTGCCGTGCGGAGAGTTTTGCGCCCGGCTCGCTTCTTTTCTTTTCCGTTGTTTCGGTTGGGCTTCTTGGCGGCCTGCCCCCAAACCCCGCGTAGGGGGTTCGCACCCCCTAAGAACCCCCCGATGGCTTGTGTGGGTGGGGGCGGTTGTTCGGCTTCTCGACACCTGCCGGGCGTGCAGCGCACCTCCGGAGCGCAATGAGCACTCGGAGTTAATTGGGAAGCATCCTAGCCTGCGAGCATGGCCGATTGCGAAGCGATGAGGCCATCAGCCGAAGAGCCCTAGAGCGAGCCCTGCTCGCGGAGAACTTGCTAGCGACCGGCCAGGCGGTCTAGGGCCGCGCGGACTCGTTCTTCGGTGGTGGTGCCGGAGTCGGGGGTGAGGGAGGAGACGGCTTCGCGGGCCTCGATGAGGGAGTAGCCGAGGGCGGTTAGGGCTTCCAGCACTTCGGCCGCGCCGATGCTTTGTCCAGATATTTCCCACTCTGGGCTGAGCTGGCCTTTTAGCTCTAACACGATGCGACCGGCGGTTTTTTTGCCGACGCCGGGGACGCGGCTGAACCCGACGACGTCTTCGGTCGCGACGGCTGCCGCCAGGTCTTCGGGGGAGAACATGGACAGTACGCTGAGGGCCAATTTCGGGCCGACGCCGTTGATGCCGATGAGAGATTCGAAGCTGCGTTTGGAGTCTACGGAGGGGAAGCCATAGAGGGTGAGGCTGTCTTCCCTCACCTGCAGTGAGGTGAACAGGCGCACCGGGTCGCCGGGCGCGCCCACCCGGTCGACGGTGGATGTGGTCACGTTGACGCGGACGGATACCGCGCCGAGGTCGACGTCTACCCAGTCGGTGCCCACGCGTACGACGGTGCCGTTGACTCCGGTGATCATGTTGCGGTCTCGTTTCTCATGAGGTTATTGGAGCCACTAGTCCATCAGGATTAGGAGGTCGGCCCGGCTGGCGTTGACGTGGCACAGGGCTACGGCCAGGGCGTCGGCGGCGTCGGAGGACTCCGGCGGCTCTTCCATTTGCAGGACGATTTGGACCATTTCGCGGACCTGCTCTTTGGAGCTTCCTCCGTGGTCGGTTACGGCCTGTTTGACCTGGGACGGCGAGTAGGTGGACACGGGCAGGCCCCGACGCGCCGCCACGACCATGGCCACGGCCTGCGCCTGGCCGACGGCGAGGGCGGAACGGATGTTTTTGCCAGCGAAGGGCTGTTCGATGGCTACGGCGTCGGGCATCCACTCGGCCATTAGCGCGTCGAGATCGTCGAAGATTTTCCCGAGCCGGTCTGCCAACGCCAGTTTGGATGGCGGGCTCAGGGTTGTGGACGCGATGTGGGTGGCTTCGTCTCCCGCCAAGTCGACGAGTCCGACGCCCATGTGGATGGTGCCAGGGTCGACACCAAGGATCCTCAAGAGGTTACCCGCGCTGACGCGCTTGTCAGGGCTTCTTTGCGCAAGCGCTCATCGCTTTGGCGATTCAATGTTGTTAGCCCGCTTCGTTTCCGTACTCTTCGAGTACGTCGTCGGGGAAATCGCCGTTGGAGTAGACGCGCTGAACGTCGTCGAGGTCTTCCAGTTTGTCGAGCAACCGGAGCGTCTGTTTCGCTGCCTTGGCGTTTAGCTGCACGGTGTTGGTGGGCATCATCGACAGTTCGGAGGAACGGATGACGGCGTCGTGCTCGGCCATGGTGCGACGTATGGTTTCGAGCGACTCGACGGAGGAGTAGACGAGGAGGGTGGCGTCGTCGGTTTCGAAGTCGTCGGCACCCGCATCGATGGCGACCATGGCCAGCTCTTCAGCGTTCTCGGCGTCGGTTTCGGCGACCAATACACCGCGCTGGGCGAATTGCCAGGCGACGGCGCCGACCTCTGCCAGGTTGCCGCCAGCCTTTGTGAAGGTGGAGCGTACGTCGGACGCGGTGCGGTTGCGGTTGTCGGTTAGCGCTTCGAGCAGGATGGCGGTGCCGCCGGGGCCGTAGCCTTCGTAGAGGACCTCGGCCATCTGTGCACCGTCGGTGCTTTCGCCGGTGCCTTTTTTGATGGCCCGGGTGATGGTGTCGGCGGGCATGTTGACGTCTTTTCCCCGCTGGATGGCCATGCGCAGCTTGAAATTGGTGTCGGGATCGCCACCGCCCTGGCGGGCTACAACGATGATTTCCTTTGCCAACTTGGTGAACTGTTTACCCCGGCGATTATCGGTAATTGCCTTGGCATGCTTTATGGACGACCACTTGGAATGGCCCGACATTTCACTACTCCAATTTCAGGTCTGAGTGCGGATCTCTGGTCTCTGGTCGATCACGTCAATTGCGGTTCTGGGGCCGATCATAACCTGTCCGGTCATAGCCCGGCAGCCCGTCGTAGGCCTGCAGGCCGTCATAGCCCGGCAGGAGGATCGACGACGATTTGGCCTTCGTCAATGTCGACTTTCTTTACTACGGCGCTGATTGCGGGAACGAGTAGCTCGCTCCCGTCGGGGCGTTCGATTAGGTAGACGTCGTTCGCGCCGGTTTCAAGGATGCGGGCTACGGTGCCAAGGGCTTCGCCTGAGGGCGTGACGGCGGCCAGTCCGATGAGTTGGAACTGGTAGAACGAACCGTCAGGAGGGACGGGTAGTTCAGC
>CAUZIR010000199.1:0-3824 GCA_963579815.1 Dehalococcoidia bacterium | reverse complement strand
TCGACACTGTCATGATCAACGAAGCCTACTCCGAGGACTTCCTCATGCAGGCCCTCGGGCGGGTGCCGCTGGGCCGCATGGGCACGCCGATGGACATCGCCAAAGGCGCACTGTTCCTAGCATCCGACGACTCCGACTACATAACCGGCACCGAGCTAATAATCGACGGCGGCATTTATGCGGGCTAACGGTAGATTGCCGAAGCGATGAGGCAATGAGCCGAAGAAGCCCGGACGAGCCGGGCAGAGCCCGCGCGGAGCAACGATGAGGCCGGAAGGTCGAAGAGTGTTTAGAGCGAACGAAGTGAGCGGAGAATCATCATGACTAGCGTTTTTAAAACAGCAGGACTACGCGTCGAGTACGACATGAAGGTGCCCATGCGAGACGGCACCCGCCTGTCGCTGGACGTCTACTTCCCATTAGGAGGAGGCCCCTGGCCGGTCATCCTAATTCGCACGCCATACAACAACCAGATGCCCGCGCTCGTGACCGAGAGCGCCACCTTCTTCGCCCAGCACGGCTTCGTGGTCGCAGCACAGGACGTGCGCGGCCGCTTCGACTCCGACGGCGAGTTCACGCCCTGGGTGAACGAATACAACGACGGCTTCGACACCGTCGAATGGATCGGCAGCCAGGACTGGTGCGACGACAACATCGGCATGCACGGCCCCTCGTACGTGGGCAACGTGCAGTGGCAGGCCGCGTCTATGGGTTCTAAGTACCTCAAGACTATCGTCCCGCGCGTCATCGGCGACAGCCTGCACGAGTCGCCCCAGTACCAGGGCGGTGCCTTCCAGCTGGGCTGGGCAGCGCTTTGGTCATTCTTCATGGACGGCCGAACCATGCAGGACATCGGCATTTACGACTGGACGCGCGTCTTCCACACCCTTCCCATCCGCGACCTGCCCGAGCTGTCCGGCAAGGACATCGCCTACTACCGCGAGTGGTGCGACCACCCCGACTACGACGAATACTGGAAGTTCCTCGCCATAAAAGAACGCTACGGCGACATCGGCATCCCCATCATGCAGATCGGGGGCTGGTACGACTTCTTCACCGCCGGTACGTTCAACAACTTCGTCGGCATGAAAAACGGCGGCGGCACCGAGCTTGCCCGCAACAACCAGCGGGCCATCGTCGGACCCTGGATACACCAGGCGGGCGGCCTGTCCTACGCCGGTGACACAGACTTCGGTATGGACTCGACACAAGACCTGCTCACCGCCGAACTGGCCTGGTTCACCCGCTGGCTCAGGGGCGAGGAGAACGGCGCCGACGCTGAGCCGCCACTGAAGCTGTTCATCATGGGCAGCAACGAGTGGCGAAACGAAAACGAGTGGCCCCTGGCCCGCACCGAGTTCACGCCCTGGTACTTCCACTCTGGGGGCAGCGCGAACTCGGCGATGGGTGACGGGCTGTTGTCGCCCGCCGGGTCCGGGACTGAGTCATCGGCGAGTGCAGGCGAAGACAACTACACCTACGACCCCATGTTCCCCACGCCCACCAAGGGCGGGTGCAACTGCTGCAACCCGGAGGTCGTGGAGTGGGGCGCCTACGACCAGCGCGAAGTCGAGGCCCGTTCCGACGTACTCGTGTACACATCTGAGCCACTGGAACAAGACATGGAAGTGACCGGCCCGGTCGTGGTCAAGCTGCACGCCGCCACCGACGGGCGCGACACCGACTTCACCGCCAAGCTGGTCGACGTGCACCCCGACGGTCACGCACTCAACCTGTGCGACGGCATAATCCGGGGCCGCTATCGTGAGGGGACTTCTGAGCAGAAGTTGCTGAACCCTGGGGAAACCTACGAATTCACCATCGACCTGTGGCCCACGTCCAACGTGTTCAAGGCGGGGCACCGGGTCCGGGTAGACATTAGCTCGTCCAACTTCCCGCGCTTCGACCGCAACCCGAACACGGGCAATAAATGGGGAGTAGACGCCCAGCTACGAGCGGCCCGCCAGACCGTTATGCACGACGCGACTCACGCATCGCACATACTGCTGCCGATTATTCCGGCGGGCTAGCCCCGCACCATGCGGAATTTGCCGCAGCCGCAGGGGCAGTAACGTCGCGTCAGGGTGTGCGACGAGCGTCGCAGTCCAGCCAGGGGGAGTTTTCCTACTTCGTTCCATCTCATCGCGCACCTCGCCTTGGGGTCGGGTCCAGCCCGGCCACTAACAACTAGACGACCGGTGCGCCAGATTTGTTCCCCGCTCGCCCCCAAGCGACGGGACAGGGAAAGAGCCGGGCTACGGCGAGTGGCCCGCCTCGGCGCAGGCAGCGCCCATGGCGGCTGCGGCGGTGACGAGCGCGACGGTGTCCACTTCTACGGGTTGGGCAGCTACGAACAGCGCGTCGCTCGCCTCCCTAATATCGGCTTCGGCCAGCGACGACAGTTCCTGTATCTCGTTCAGTTCACTGCCGAGCGCGACCCCACTCAATGTAAGGCCGCTGGTGTCGGTGCCCAGTTCGTAGAACCGTTCGCACGCCCGCTTCCCAGGAGAGTCGCCGCCGGTGAGCATCAGCGCAATCGACACGACGATGGCGACGACGATTACGAAGAAGAAGAACGAGACCAGACACCCGCACCCCGACCGGCAGCCCCGGACCACCTTGAAGACAATCGGCCCTTTTTGCACGTAGCGCCTGAGCTGCTCGCGTTGCGTCTCTTGTGCGCGCTTTCTGTCTTGTTCGTCGAATGTCACGACTGATTCTTATCCACGGAGAGGTGTTCACGATATGCTACTCGCACTAGGCGACTAGCCAATAAACGATACCGTCTGTTCACAACTTGAGGAGATTCGCATAGATGGTACCCGCAATGATCACCATTCTAATTATTCAAGGTGTCGTATTCGCAGGGTTTTGCGGCTATCTCGCAGGAGAGAAATCAAAGGGTGGGTCTGCTTGGACACTTCTGGGATTTCTATTTGGACCCATCGCTCTTTTGACCTTGGTGGGCGTGCCTAACGCGCGAATCGCAACGGAATCTAGGCCCCCGGCTCGTACGCAACACCTAGAACCAAGGCGGCAACAATCCCGTGAGATCCAACCGCCGCCACCGCGAGTGCGGCCTCCGGTGCGGCCAGAAGCTTCTGATTCTGATAAGAAATGGAAGCCAACGTCGCTGCATACCGTCCGATGCACAAAATGTCTGGAACAAACCGTTTTCGAGTTCGATGCTTGTCCCAATTGCGGTTCGGACCTAAAGTCTGCGACCAATTGCCATCATAAGAGTTGCAGAGCACCAATCGCAGCAGGGGAGCAACGCTACGTCGATGATCACGGCATGGTTTATTGCTACCCCTCCCACAAGAACCGGATAACTGGCGATTAACTTTGCGTCTCTCTGCCTGACTAGTAGTCCTGGTTTGCCACGGCAAATTCCGTGAAGCTCGCCCCCTAGCCCAGCGTGTCCCAGAACCAGCCGACGTCGGCGTGGCGGCGGCGCAGGTCGGCGACGACGGCCGGGTCCAGCGACAGGCCGCGCTCGACCATGTCCACGTTGCCTTGGATGTGAGCGGGGTTCTGCGACCCGACTATTGCCGTGTGCACGTTGTCGTTGGCCAGCACGAAGCCCATCGCCAGTTCGACAGGGTCGTCGGGCGCGCGCGCTAGCGGCCCTTCCTGTGTCATGGCCAAGTATCGCTGATGGTACCCGACCATCGCCCCGAACTCGCCCCAGTCGCCCTCGCCAGCCAATGGTGGTTCGGTTCGACCCCATACCCCGTTGGCGATGGGCCGCTTGATGATGACGCCCATGCCCAGCGCGGCCGCTCGGTCGATGATGGAGTGCGAGCCCTGGTCGATGAGGTTAT
>CAUZIR010000198.1:0-3838 GCA_963579815.1 Dehalococcoidia bacterium | reverse complement strand
TTGCCGCCAGCCGCCCCCTGCACGGGGCGGAGCGCCTCTTCGTGCGCCACCTTGCCCCGGCCGAGAATGGCCAGTCGATCACCCAGGCCGAGCGCCTGGTCGAAGTTGTGCGTCACCAGCAGCACCGCGCCACCGCCCGCCTTGGTGGCTGTAACCACATCTCGCATCAACTCAATCGCCGACAGGTCCAGGCCGCTCTCGGGCTCATCCATGAGCAGTACTCTCGGCCTGTGCAGCAGGGCTCTGGCAATGGAAAAGCGCTTCTGCATGCCGTGCGAAAGCGTCCCCACCCGCTGGTCCAGCCTGGACGTCATCCCCACCCGTCTCACCGACTCGGCGATTCGTTCTTCGGACCCATCGAGGCCGAACATTCGGCAAAAAAAGCGCAGATTCTCCCGGCCGGTCAGGTCCGCGTACAGCATGGGGTCGTGCATCACCACGCCGGTGGCCCTCCGGACTCGGGATGCCGCCTTGTCGGGGTCCATCCCGGCGATCCGCACCGACCCGGCGTCGGGCCTGGTTAGCGTTGCCAGGATTTTCAGAAGCGTCGTTTTGCCCGAGCCGTTGGGGCCCAGAACGGAGAGCACCTGCCCCCACTGAAGCGTCAAATCGAGCCCGTCGAGCACTCGCGTCCGGCCGTAGGACTTGGTAACGCCCCTCACCTCAATGGCCAAGCTTTCAGGGGCCAAGCCTTGGCGGGCCGAGTCTTGGGCGGCCGAGCCTTCGGGGGTCGGTTTGTGACCCGTGCCCGGCTGCACATAGGCGTTAACGTCGTTTTTCATCGGCTTCGGTACTGTAGTATATGACCGAATGCCCCGCAACGCTGAACCCGGTTCGGCTAGGCGAGCCAAACGAGTCAGATGAGCCAGACGAGCCAGACGAAAGAGCCGTCACCATGCCGACCATAGAAGAACTCCGCGAGCAGTACCGCACCATGGGCGACAAGTTCGACTCGGCCCCCACCGCAACAGAGGTCGAGGAGATCGACCCCTCGGTGATCCTCTGCTTCGATAACGACTACTCCGGTAGCGGTGCCGAGGTGACGATAGACACCGACGAGTTCACCGCCGTCTGCCCGTGGACCGACCTGCCCGACTACGGCACGCTCGTCGTCCGTTACGTCCCCGACCACCTGATCATCGAACTCAAGTCGCTGAAGTACTACCTCATGCAGTACCGCAACGTCGGAGTCGTGCAAGAGCACGTGGCCAATAAAATCCTGGCAGATCTGGTCGCGGCGGCGAACCCGGTGTCCATGGGAATTGAGCTGGACTATAAAGTCCGCGGCGGTCTGCACACCGCCGTCACAGCCCGTTTCCAGCGGCCTTGACCTCCTACGGCGTCAGCCTGCTGTCGGGCGGTCTCGACTCGTCTACCGTCACGGCGTATGCCCATCGGAGAGTTGATCACCTGACCGCCCTCACCTTTCACTACGGCCAGACTCATGCCAAAGAGGTCGGGTTCGCTGTGGCCATCGCAGAGGCACTGGCAATCGCGCATAAAACGCTCGACATATCTTTCCTGGGCGACGTTGCCTGGTACTCGGCGTTGACCAACCCCGACCGCTTCCCCATACCCTCGGGCCGACCGGACGAGCAGATCGGCTTCGGCGTACCCATCACCTACGTGCCTCTTCGCAACACAATCTTCCTGTCGCTGGCCGCCGCCCTGCTGGAGAGCGATGCGCTGCACGGGATCGAGAAGCTAGGCCAGGACCCGTCTGAAATGAAGGCCGTCGTCTACCTGGCGCCGAACGCCATCGACTACAGCGGTTACCCGGATTGTCGCCCCGAGTTTTTCGAGAGTGCCGTTGAGACGATTAATCTCGGTTCTAAGATCGCCACCGAGCATGGCGTCCGCATACAGGTCGAAACGCCGATCATCGAGATGACCAAGGCCGACATCGTCCGCATGGCCCTGGAGTTGGACGTGCCGCTGGCCAAGACCTGGTCCTGCTATAAGGGCGAGGAGCGCCCGTGTGGCGAGTGCGACTCGTGCATCCTCCGCGCCCGTGGCTTCGCCGAAGCGTGCGCGGTCGACCCGGCGCTGGGTTAGCGCGGTGCTTCGCCTGAGCCGCATGCCCTCGGGCGAGCCCGAGATATTCCTGTCCATACAGGGCGAGGGCCGCACGGCCGGGACGCCCTCAACTTTCGTGCGGCTGGCCACCTGCAACCTCGCCTGCTCCTGGTGCGACACCGCCTACACCTGGGACTGGGCCTCGTTCGAGTACGACGAACAGGTGCTTCAGATGGACGCCGCCGAGGTAAGCAAGCGGGTCGAGGCGCTCGACACTGGCAACGTTGTCATAACCGGCGGCGAGCCCCTGTTGCAATCGCTAGACGCTCTGGTCGGCGAGCTAACGGGAGCCGGGCATACCGTCGAAATAGAGACCAACGGCACCATCGCGCCCTCTCCTGCTTTGATCGCCTCGGTGACGCGTTGGAACGTATCTCCCAAGTTGGCGAACTCGGGCAACCCGGCAAACAAGCGCGAAGTCCCCGGTGCTTTGAGCGCGTTCGCCAAAATGCCCAACGCCGACTGGAAGTTCGTGATCGTCGAACCGGCGGACGTGGACGAAGCCGCCGTACTGGCCGACCACTACAGCGTCCCACCCGAGCGTGTCGCGCTCATGCCCGAGGGCACAAGCTCGACAGTCATCCAGGCCAAGAGCGTTTGGCTGGCATCAGCAGCTACCGAACGAGGCTTCCGATTTTCCTCCCGACTCCAAGTCATGCTGTGGGGCACCGAGCGCGCCCGCTAAGCTGGGTCCGACTAGATCCAGTAAGAGTCCGGTTTGGTAGACTGGGCAACCGTTCAGAACCTCCAGAAATCCGGAAACCCAGGAGTCGTTTGATATGAAATTCGCCAGGTACGAGGCCGACGGCCGCGTTCAGTTCGGTGTCGTCGATTCCGACACCGTTACCCGCATAACAGCAGCGCCGTGGGAGTCGCACGAGACGACGTCGGACTCGCATTCGCTATCCGACGTCAAGCTGCTGGCACCGACCGCGCCGTCGAAGATGATCGCCATCGGCCTGAACTACAAGAGCCATCTCGGCGACCGCACGCCCCCGGCGGTACCGGAGCCGTTCTTCAAGACGCCGTCGTGCGTGATCGGTCAAGGGGACTCAATCGTCCTACCTAGAGACTCGACCCTCGTGCAAGAAGAGGCCGAGCTGGCCATCATCTTCGGCAAGCAGTGCCGCAACGCGACCCAGGCCAACGCGCTCGACTACATTTTCGGGTACACATGCGCCAACGACGTTAGCGAGCGCAACTGGCAAAAAGGCGACCTGCAATGGTGGCGGGCGAAGTCGTCGGACACCTTCGGGCCTATCGGGCCGTTCATCGTCACGGGCCTGAACCCCGGCAACCTCGATATTGAAGCGAGGCTCAACGGGAAGGTCGTGCAGCAGTCCAACACGTCCGACCTGCTCTACGACGTGCCCACGATCATCGAGTGGGTGAGCAAGGTGATGACGCTTGAGCCCGGCGATGTCATCCTCACCGGCACGCCCGGCACCACCGCCACGCTCAGCCCCGGCGACACCGTCGAAATAGAGCTTGAGGGCATCGGCGTCCTGAGCAACCCAGTAGCGGCTGAATAGGCGCCGCAAAGTAGGCGCGGCTCAACCCAGGCAAAGCAAACGGCCCCGCTCAGTGCGGGGCCGTTTCTGTTTCTTCGGTGTGCACTGCTGGACTTCACACCCTAGGGGCTAGAAATACTGCTCGATACTCAGGTCCAAAAGTTCTCGCCCGGTACCGGCGGTCCAGTAGTAGATCAAGTAGGCACCGGCCCCCACCATCGCCAGGTTCCCGACAGATTCTATTAGCGGGA
>CAUZIR010000197.1:0-3846 GCA_963579815.1 Dehalococcoidia bacterium | reverse complement strand
GATCGGCCAGACGTCCATGGTGGACAGGGTGCTTGTGGCGCTGCTCGCGGACGGACACATCCTGCTGGAAGGCGTGCCGGGGCTGGCCAAGACGCTGCTGGTGAAGACGCTGGCACAGGCTATTCACGCCGACTTCTCCCGGCTCCAGTTCACCCCCGACCTGCTGCCCGCCGACCTGCTCGGCACACAGATATACAACCCCAAGACCTCCGAATTCAGCATTCACCGGGGGCCAATTTTCGCCAACATCGTGCTGGCAGACGAAATAAACAGGGCGCCAGCAAAGGTCCAGAGCGCACTGCTCGAAGCTATGCAGGAGCGGCAGGTCACCATCGCCGACACGACCTTCCCGCTGGACAATCCGTTCATCGTACTTGCCACCCAGAACCCGGTAGAGCACGAGGGCACCTACCCGCTGCCCGAGGCACAGGTGGACCGCTTCATGCTCAAGGTCGTGGTCGACTACCCGACTAGAGACGAAGAGCGACGAATCGTTGCGCTCATGGCGATCGGCGAACCCGAGCCCGTGCGCCCAGTAGTCAACCTCGAAACCATCATCAAGGCACGCGAGGCCGTTCGGCGCATATACGTGGACGAGCGCATTACTGAGTACGTGCTTGATCTCGTGCTCGCCAGTCGGGACCCGGCCGCGTTCGGCATGGCCGACCTGAAGGGCTACATCGCCTACGGTGCCTCACCCAGGGCCAGCATCTACCTTGTGACCGCCTCCAGGGCGCACGCCTTCCTGCGCGGCCGAGGCTACGTCACCCCCGACGACGTCAAGGCGATAGCGCCGGACATACTGCGGCACCGGGTGGTCACTACCTATGAAGCCGAGGCCTCCGACGTAGACGGCTCCGAACTCGTCCACCGCATTTTGGACGCTATCGAGGTTCCCTAACAGGGAACCGGGAACGTCAATCTACACTTCTGTAGATCGGCGCTTAAACCAATGATCCCACCAGAAATACTAAAAAAGATCCGCCAAATAGAGATACGCACCCGGCGGCTCGTCAACGAGTCGTTCGCCGGCCAATATCTGTCAACGTTCCGGGGCAGCGGCATCGAGTTCAGCGAGGTGCGCCCATACCAGTTCGGCGACGACGTGCGCACCATCGACTGGAACGTCACCGCCCGCATGGGCGTCCCGTTCGTGAAGCGCTTCGTGGAAGAACGCGAGCTAAGCGTCATCCTGGCAGTAGATGCTTCCGGCTCCGGGGACATCGGCACAGTAGACCGCCTGAAACGAGAGTTGGCCGTCGAACTGGCGGCGGTGCTGTCGTTCGCGGCCACCACCAGCAACGACCGCGTCGGCCTGGTGCTGTTCACCGACGAGGTGGAGAAGTTCGTGCCGCCCCGCAAGGGCCGCAAGCACGTAATGCGAGTCGTGACCGACCTGCTGGCGTTCTCCTCTGCCAGCACCGGTACAGACATCGGCGCTGCGCTGGACACGCTCAGCACGGTGCTGAAGCGCCGCAGCGTAGTGTTTCTCATTTCCGACTTCCTGGCCCCCGCAGATAGCTACGCACACCAGCTAAAGGTCGTCGCACGCAAGCACGACCTGGTAGTTGTGGATCTGCACGACCCGCTGGAAACGGCGATTCCGGAGATAGGTCTGGTGGCGCTACAAGACGCCGAGACCGGCCAGACAGTCTGGGTGGACACGTCCGACCCCGGTTGGCGTCGTGAGTTCAACGAACGGCTGGCGTCTATAGAAGCGGCCCGCAGGGCGGCCTTCAACGCGGCAGGGGTAGACCGCATAGGCCTGACCACCGGCCAGGACTACGCGGCCGAACTGATCAACTTCTTCGCAAAGCGAGCCCGCCGCACCGGCCGGGCGCGGCATACAACGAGAGCGTAACGAAACGATGATTGCAATGCTCCCCGCTCGCAGGGCTCGCTCTATGGGCATCTTCGCGCAAGCGCTCATCGGATTTGCAATCATCGTGGCCGTTTTGTTTTGGGCTCTCGGCGTGGGCGTTGCGAGCGCCCAGGCACCGTTCGAGGCCGACCTCGCCGTCGTCCCCGACCGGCTCGTCATCGGCGACGTGGTGCGTGTGACGGCGTCGGTGACGCACCCAGCTGGCTACGTGGTCGGTCCGGTGGTCCTCCAGGGCCAATGGGGGCCGTTCGAGATACGCGGCCTGGAAGCGCCCGTCATCTCGACGAACCCTGACGGCACAGAAACGACTCGCATAACCTTTGTGGGCCAGGTGTTCCAGACCGGCCAGCTAACCACTCCGGAACTGGCGTTGACCGTCATATCGCCTACGGGTGCCCAGACCGTGAGCACAGCCGCCCCGGTGTCGGTCGACGTGACGACCATATTGCAGGACGGCGAACTGCGCGACATTCGCCCCCAGGCCGAGCGTCCCGACACAAGAATCGGCCTCATCGTCGGCGCGGTGCTGGCGGGCCTGGCAGCCGTCGCCATAGCTATCGGCGCGCTGGTGTACGTGCTTCGTGGCCGCACGGCCCGCGTCCCGGCCCCAATAGCCGACCTGCGCCCCCCATATGAGCGGGCCGTCACCGAACTGGCCCGCATCCACGACCTGGGCCTGACGCAGGAGCGTCGCTTCAAAGAGCACTACGTACTGACCTCCGACGTGCTACGTAAATACATTGACGGCGAGTTCGACCTCGACGCCGTCGAAAGCACCACAGCCGAGGTGTCCCGCCAGATAAAAGCCAGCTCTGTGGAATGGATACTGGGCCACCGTGTATTGACCATCCTGTACGTATCAGACCTGGTGAAGTTCGCCCGCTACAGCCCGTCTACCGACGAGGCCGACGTGCTCATTCCAGACGCCGTAGCGCTAATTCACGACCTGCACCGCGAAGCCGGGAAATTGGAAGCCGCTAAGCAGGCTGCCGAAGACGCCGACTATGCCCGGGCTGGCTCGGAGCCGACCTGATCATGTCCTTCGCCAGCCCCGAAGTGCTTATCGTGCTGCTCATCGTGCCCATGCTGGCAGTGGCGAGCGTCGTATACGCCCGCCGCATGCGTACCCCTGCCATACGTTACCCGAGCCTTAACCTCACGCCGGGCCCGCGCCGACGGTCGTGGCGCACCTACTCCGGACCAATTCTTACGGCCGCGCGTTTGGCTGCGTTGACACTGCTCATAATCGCTCTGGCCCGGCCGCAGACGGGCAACGCGAGAGAGATCGTCAAGGGCGAGGGCGTGGACATAGCCCTTGCGCTGGACATATCCGGCAGCATGGGCACGCGGGACCTGGGACCCGGCGGCCGCATCGAGGCGGCGAAGTTCGCAATAGGCGAGTTCGTGTCCGAGCGGGAGAACGACCGGGTGGGCCTGGTGGTATTCGCCGAGTCGGCCTTCTTGCAGGCCCCGCCCACCCTGGACCACGGCGTCCTGCTCAGGCTGACCGCGCAGGTTCAACTGGCCAGGGCCGTGGGCATCAGGGACGGCACCGCCATAGGCATGGGCCTGGCCACGGCCGCCAGCATGCTGAAAGACTCGGAAGTCGAGTCCAAGGTCATCGTCCTGCTCACAGACGGGGTGAACAACGCAGGCGTCATCGACCCCATCACCGCCGCCACTGCGGCCGAAGTGCTGGGCATAAAGGTGTACACCATCGGCGTGGGCAGGCCGACCATCTCCCCATTCGGCGGACTCGGTGCCGGGATAGACCTGGACGAAGACACGCTTCGCGAAATAGCCGAACTGACCGGAGGCCGCTACTTCCGGGCCACCGACCCCGAGGGTTTGAACCGCATCTACGACGAGATAAACGAACTGGAAAAGTCAGAAATAGAGACCTACACCTTCGCCCAGCGCAACGAAAAGGCTGGCTGGGTTTTGATCCCCGGTCTGGTGCTGTA